>CALUQL010000012.1 GCA_944322895.1 Candidatus Gastranaerophilales bacterium | reverse complement strand
TTTCATGTCGAAGGCTCATCGCCTCCGCCATTTCAGCCTCTGCTCACTCGCGCTCGAACCTTTTACAAAACTCCGTTCTGTGTGGGTTCTCATCCCAAATTCAAAAAACAAAAAAAGTTCACATTAGTGAACCTTATCTTAAAATGGGGCGGACAGTGGGATTGTCTTGCTCGTTCGCGATAAACGGCATTTCATGTCGAAGGCTCATCGCCTCCGCCATTTCAGCCTCTGCTCACTCGCGCTCGAACCTTTTACAAAACTCCGTTTTGTGTGGGTTCTCATCCCAAATTCAAAAAACAAAAAAGGTTCACATTAGTGAACCTTATCTTAAAATGGGGCGGACAGTGGGATTCGAACCCACGTATATCGGAACCACAATCCGAGGCCTTAACCACTTGGCGATGCCCGCCATCTGTAATTAAACTTTAATATAAACAAACCTTTTTTTCAACTGTTTTCTTTTTTAAAAGAAAGAAGCCATATTTTATGGCTTCTTTCCCTTTTTTATTTGAAGAATTAGTATCTTTCCAAGTACATATCAAGTTCGTATTTTGTAACGGCGGTTCTGTATCCATCCCACTCTTTTAATTTAGATTGCATGAATTCTTTAAATATATGCTCTCCTAATGCTGATTTTACAATTGCACTCTTCTTCATCAACATTAATGCTTCATATAAGCTTCCAGGAAGAGTTTCTATTTTTGCACGTTTACGTTCTTTATCATCCATTTTGAAAATATTTTTATCAATATCTAATGGTGGTTTTGTTTTCTTCTCAACACCGTCTAAGATTGCTTCTAATATTACTGCTAAAGCTAAATATGGGTTGCAAGAAGGGTCTGGTGATCTTAATTCAACTCTTGTTGCATTCCCTCTTTTTGCAGGAACTCTTATTAACGCAGAACGGTTTGCTAATGACCATGCCAAATATACAGGAGCTTCAAACCCGGGAACTATTCTTTTATAACTGTTTACAGTAGGATTTGTTACTGCTGTAAAATTTTTCACATGATCTAATAAGCCGCCAATAGCATATAATGCCGTTTCTGATAATTGATGTGCTCTTTTTGGATCGTAGAATGTATTTTTACCGTTTTTAAATAATGATAAGTTACAATGCATACCGGAACCGTTTATTCCATATATTGGTTTTGGCATAAATGTAGCATGTACGCCCATTTTATTTGCAACTGCTTTTACTGCGTATCTGAATGTAATTATATTATCTGCACTTGTTAGCGCATCTTCATATTTAAAGTCAATTTCATGCTGACCTTCTGATACTTCGTGGTGGCTTGCTTCAACTTCAAAGCCCATTGCTGTTATTGTTCTTACAATTTCTTTTCTTATATTTTCACCCATATCATCAGGTGCTGTATCATAATAGCCGGCTCTATCATGAGTATTTGTTGTAGGAAATCCGTTTTCATCTCGTTTAAATAAGAAAAATTCAGCTTCAGGTCCTACGTTCATTTCAAAGCCCATATCTTTTGCACGTTTTATAACTCTTTTTAGATTTGAACGAGGACAGCCTTCAAATGGTGTTCCATCCGGATTGTGAATATCACAAATCAATCTTGCTACATTTGTTCCTGCAGCTTTATCTTCTCTGAACGGCAGTAATGTAAATGTTGCCAAATCAGGATAAAAGTACATATCTGAAGTTTCAATATTTCTGAATCCTTTTATTGATGAACCATCTAACATACATTCATTATTCAAAATTTTATCCAACTGCGAACTTGGTAAAGACATGTTTTTTACTTGTCCGTTAATATCACAGAATTGCAACTTGATAAATTCAACTTTCTTATCTTTTACAATTTGTCTGATTTCTTCAGCTGTGTACTGCTTTCTTCCTGCCATAAAAATTTTACCTTTCTTTTTCAAAAACTTTTAATGTTTTTATTATAATACTCCTTGGAAAAATTACAAGTGAAAAATTGCACTTTAACAAAAAATGCATAAAAAAATTAACAAAAATGTCATTTTTTTAGTGCAAGTCCTCTTATAAATGATGATTTTTCGCTTAAAACAGTCTTTTTAACGAGAAATGCAATTTTTATTGTTTTTGACTATTTTTTTTGACTGCAGATAATTAAATTATGAATAGAATAGTTTTAGCTCAAATAGATACAATAGCAGGAAATATTAAATATAATGCAGAAAAAATTATCAACTGCATTAATAGAGCAAAAGAAAATAAGGCAGATTTGATTATCTTTCCTGAACTTGTGCTTGTTGGATATCCTTTTGGTGATATTATCATGAGACATAAAGTTGTTATTGAACAACAATTAGCTGCTTTAAAGGAAATAGCATCAAATACACAAAATATTACTGCACTTATAGGGTTCGCAGAACCAACAAATGTAGCAGATAAAAAACCTTTTTATAACTCTGTTGCAGTTGTTCAAAACGGGAAAATAATCAATATTATAAGAAAACGATTACTCCCTAATTATGGAGAATTTAACGATTGCCGATATTTTGAACCATCAAAAGAAGTTTCTGAATTACTTGAAATAAAAGGCGAAAAATATGGAATTTTAATCTGTGAAGATAGTTTTAATGATAAATCTTTCTTTAAAGATGAATGTATCTATAATGTTGATCCGGTTGCGGAACTTATGAAGAAACATCCGACAACTTTAATTAACTGTTCTTGCTCTCCATCTAGAACCGGCAAAGAATTTATGAAAAATTCTCTTTTTTCATCGATTGCAAAGAAATATCAGGTTAATTATATTTATGTTAATAAAGCCGGTTATGCTGATAACTTAAGTTTTGACGGAACATCAAGAATATATAACAAAAATGGTGAATTAACACTTAGGGCAAAATCATTCGAAGAAGATTTTATTATAACTGACGATTTGACAGGGACAATTAATACCCTTCCTATCGGTATGGATAAAGAAATTAAACAAAACAAGTTTGATTTGGACTATACATATGATTTAGACAGAACATATAAAAGTATAGTTTTTGGTATAAAAGAATATTTTAAAAAGAATGGTTTTAAAAAAGCTGTTTTGGGTCTATCAGGCGGGCTTGATTCAACTATCAGCTGCGTGCTTCTTGTTGATGCTTTAGGAAAAGAAAATGTATTTGGCGTTTCTATGCCAAGCAGAATTACTTCACAAGCAAGCAAAAATGATGCGAGAATTCTTGCGGAAAATCTTGGTATTAATTTCATTGAAATTCCTTTAGCAGAAAGTATCGACGCTACAAAAAATATGCTCAATTATGCTTTTGATAACATAAATACTGATAAGTATGAAAAATCTACAACAATTGAAAATCTTCAAGCAAGAACAAGAGCAACTCTATTATGGAGCATCGCAAACGAACATAAAAATATGCTCCCTATTGCTACAAGTGATAAATCAGAAGCTTATATTGGCTATGCTACCGTAAATGGTGATATGTCAGGCGGATTTGCTCCAATTGCAGATGTAACTAAAACTAAGTTATTTGCGTTGGGTGATTTCTTGAATAAAAATAGAATACAAAAAAATGCAATCCCTCAAGCAATATTAGAAAAACCACCAGGCGCTGAATTAAAAATTAATCCGAAAACTGGAAAAACTGTTTGTGCAGAAGAAGATAATATGCCTTATCCTTTCTTAGATGAAATTATTTGGTATGTTGAAAATTATGGATACGGCTATAATGACTTTATGAATCATAACTTCTTTTATGAAAAGAATAATCCGGTTTCAAAAGAACAGAAGGAAGAATGGCTTAATAAGTTCTTTTGGAAACAGCACTGTGCTGTGTTCAAATGGCATATAATTCCTCCATCTGTTGTTATTGATATGCATTCAATAAACTCTGTTGAATATCGTCAGCCAATAATTTCCAAAATTTATTAGATAATACTAAAATAATATACAAAATAAAACTCCCAACTTCTTACAGTTGGGAGTTTTATTATTTATTTTGTGGTAATCTTATTTTCCTCACTCTGAGATTCAGCTTGAATCTTTATTGGAACTTCTTTTCTACTATTTTGGTAACCATACATAAAATAGATTACTATACCTATTACAAGCCATAATGGGAATAAAAATGCTGAAGTTTTAACTTCTCTCAAAGCAACAAACATTAATCCAGAACAAAATACAGCACCTATTATCGGGAACCAAGGACAACAAGGTACCTTAAAAGGTCTTTCTCTGTTTGGTTCTGTTTTTCTTAAAATCAAAATACCTATACAAACAATTACGAATGATGTAAATGTACCAAAAATAGCAAGTTCAGCAGCTACCTGCATATTGATAAATAATGAGCCTATTAACATCAAAATTGTTGATAATATTGTTATAACCCAAGGTGTTTGAAATTTAGGATGAATTTTTTTCATTACAGAAGGAAGTAAACCATCACGAGCCATAGCTAATAATATTCTTGTAGTTCCAAATTGAAGAACTAATAATACTGAAGTTAAACCGGCTAAAGCACCTATTGCAATTGCGCCTGCAAACCAGTCTTGACCAACAAAACTCATTGCAGCAGCAATTGGCGCCTTTAAATCGATTTGATTCATCGGAATCATGCCTGTTAATACAAAAGTAACAAAGCAGTATATTAAAGAACAAACAACTAAGGATCCAATTAAACCTATCGGCAAATTCCTTTGAGGATTTTTAGTTTCTTCAGCCGCAGTTGATATAGCATCAAAACCAATATAAGCATAAAACATCGCAAATGCGCCCATTAATATACCCTTTAATCCTGTTGGGCAAAATGGAGTCCAATTCTCCGGCTTAACATAAAAGGCACCTACACAAATAAATAATGCAATAACTACTACTTTAACAAGAACCATTATTTTCGCAAAATTCGCTGATTCTTTTATACCTTTCAATAATACAATCGATATTATTGTTATAATTATCATAGCAGGTAAATTCATACATATAGGAATACCTAATATATGCGGAATACTTTCTCCACTTGCAAAAGCCGTTTGATAGTCATTTACAAGCCACACTGGTGGATTCTTCATCACTTCAGGCAAAAATGGAAAACCTTCAAAAAATTTAACCAGATACCCAGACCAGCTTGCAGCCACCGCAATTGTACCAATTGCATACTCAAGCATTAAAACCCAGCCCATCATCCAAGCGGCAAATTCGCCCATTGTAGCATATGTGTATATATATGCACTACCTGAAACTGGTATCATTGAAGCAAATTCGGCATAGCATAACGCTGGAAATATACAAGCTAATGCTACTAAAAATATTGATATTACCAAGGCCGGTCCGGCTCCAACTCTTTCTGTTGTACCGATAACAGCAGAACCTATCATTACAAATATTCCTGCTCCTATTATGGCACTTATTCCCAATATTATTAAATCAAATGCATTTAATGTTTTCTTTAAACCACCTGCGGCAGATTGTTCTAAAAATTCGTCCGGATTTTTCTTTCTTAGAAGATTTGATACAAATTTTCCTAATAAATCTTTCTTGGTGGTTTGCATTTGTTATTTCCTTTTCATTTTTCATTATCGCAGTGGGAATTATTTTATAATTCCTTGCGCTCTACTCTCTATACATTACAATGTTGCTTTTTTAACAAGGGGAACCCTAATTCTTCTCTTTGTTCTACGTATAATTTTGCAACCATTGCTGCCATTCTTCTTACCCTGTTTATATAATTTATTCTTTCATCTCTGCTTATAACGCCTCTTGCATCAAGCAAATTAAATGTGTGTGAACATTTTAAAACATAATCATATGCCGGAAGTACTATTTTGGCTTCTACGCAAGATTCAACTTCTGCTTGAAACAAATCAAACATCTTAAACAATCTTTCTGCACTTGAGTATTCAAAATTGTATTTTGATTGTTCTATTTCATTTTGTAAATAGATTTCACCATACTTTAATTCTTTATTCCACATAACATCATATACAGAGTCGACATTCTGTAAATACATTGCTATACGTTCAAGTCCATAAGTTATCTCAAGTGCTACCGGTTTAATTTCTAAACCGCCTACTTGTTGAAAATATGTAAATTGGGTGATTTCCATGCCATCTAACCATACTTCCCAACCTACACCTGCTGCACCTAATGTCGGTGACTCCCAGTTATCTTCAACAAATCTTACATCATGCTTTGATAAATCAATACCCATTGCTTCTAAGCTTCTTAAGTATAATTCTTGAGAATCTTTAGGGGATGGTTTTAAAATTACTTGATATTGAAAATAATGACCTAATCTGTTTGGATTTTCTCCGTATCTTGCATCTGTTGGTCTTCTGCAAGGTTCTACCATTGCTGTATTCCAAGGCTCTGGGCCCAATGAACGTAAAAATGTTGCAGGGTTCATCGTGCTTGCACCCTTCTCTATATCATATGGCTGTTGTATTATACATCCGTAATCAGACCAAAATTTTGACAAATTTAATATTAATTCTTGAAATGTTAAACCCACGATTAATAGTCCTCTTTTCTTTGACATCTTAGCTTTAATATTGTATACCAACCAAAAAAAAATTTAAAGAAAATTATTGTATTTTATACACTTCTTTCTTGCCCACTAATTTTAAAATTTTTTATTTTTTGCAAAATTCAATATTTTTTATCCATATTTTATTGAAAAACAGACAAAAATATTATATTTTTTATATTAAAGATTCATTTTTATAAAAAATTGAATATATTTTTTATTAAGTTATGTTAAACAAAATCTAAAAATTTTTCTTGTATGAAAGTTTCAATATCCTAATTTGAATCACAATATAAATCTTCTGTACCATCATCTTTAATAAACTTATAACATCTATTTTCTTTTAAACTTCTAAATTGTCTTATATGATATTTTTTGCATTTAGATAAATCACCATTAAATTTTACGAAATCTTCATCACTGGCAATATAATAATATTTTTCTCCATCTTCGATATTTAAAACAAGAACATGTCCAAAACTTAAATATACGTTATGATAAACAGGTTCTAACAACATTTTATTGTTATATACAATACCGTTTTTGCCATAGCGCATAATGTTAATTAATCCATTTTTTGATACACCGCTAATATCATGAGCATCAAATTTGGGTTCCATAATAACTTGACCTTTATAGTCAATCACGCCAAGTCCTCCATCAACACCGAATGTTCTATAAAAAATATATTTATCAGATAAAGGTGCAATAATTATCCCATTAACATCGGCGACCTTTTTTCCATTATTATCATATATAACAGAAGTATCCATTTCGCAATTCTTTGTTTGATAACCTTTTTCTAATTTTCTTATAGCTTGTGTACTATTTGCACCTTCTAATATATGTTCTATTTCACCATATATATCCATTTCACAATTCTTTATATAATAACCTTTTTCTAATTTTATTATAGCTCGTGTACTATTTGCTCCTTCTACCATATGTTCTATTTCGCCATATATATCAGATATATAGCAAGTATTATTTTCGTTGCAGGTTACAAAATAATAATCTTCTAGTTTATATCCGAAAGATTTAAGTTCAATAGAATTATATTTGGGAGGAATAATAATTTCTCCATATATATTAATAACACCTTTCTTTCCGTTGTCATATATTATAAAGAAAGGAGATCCTGTTATGTTTCCTAATTTTTTATTTTGTAATGGGATTATTTTATTGCCATGATTATCAAAAACACCGTATTTGTCATCTTTTCTTACAATATAATACCATCCACCTGATTCTCCAAAATGTTCTTGACATATAATTTCATCATACTCTGGTTTTACTACCTCAATACCATCATAAGAAACTACACCGTATTTGCCATTATTATTTGTACGTATACCACAATAAAATGTTGAACAATCATATTCGTCATAATTGGATTCAAAGACAATATCATTGTTATATGCAATGATTTGTTTAAGTTTTTTCTTATCTAGAAATTTATTTTTCTCTGTTCCTATAAAAAACATTGAATAGCTAGAACTACAACTTTCTAACATTTCATATTTATGAGGAATTAACAGTTTATTTGTTTCTTTGTCATAAACTCCATATAAATCATCATTGTCTCTTTTAATTATAAATGGACTTTCAAAATGGTTTCTTAGCATAAATTGGTCATATTGCAATATTTCCGGATATTTCTTCAGCATAGAATCAGTATAGAATCTATAAAATCCATCATCCCACCTTTTAAAGGAATAATTCGTCTTGTTTTTTTTCTTTATAGAATTATTAATTTTATTAGTTTCTTTATTTAATAAATTATAACTATTTTTTGCATTATAAAAATAGAATAAAGTTATAGCTAGTACAGAACATATTGTAATAATTAATATTATTTTCTTCATATTAATCCTCATTAATTTTATTAAAATATATTCTAGCATTTTTTTTAGATAATAAAAAAGAAGGAATACTTTTTAGTATCCCTTCTTTAATCTAAAATTACAAATTAAAGTTTAGAAGCAACCATTAATGTTGTTTCAGCTAATCTTGTAGAATAACCCATTTCGTTATCATACCAAGAAACAACTTTAACCATATTGTCGCCCATTGTCATTGTTAATGCAGCATCTACTGTTGAAGATTGAGAAGAACCGATAAAGTCTGAAGATACTAATGGTTCTTCACTGTAGCATAATACATGACCATCAGCAGCTTTCTTTAATGCAGCGTTAACAGCTTCAACTGTTACAGGTTTTTGAGTTTCAACAACAACGTCTACAACCGAAACGTCTGGAGTAGGAACTCTCATAGCAAAACCGTTTAATTTACCTTTCAATTGTGGTAATACTAATGCAACAGCTTTTGCAGCACCTGTTGTTGTAGGAACAATATTTAATGCACCAGCTCTTGCACGACGTGGATCTTTGTGTCCTGCATCTAAGATTCTTTGGTCACCTGTATAAGAGTGAACTGTTGTCATTAAACCTTTTACTATACCAAATTCTTCGTCTAAAACTTTTGCTACAGGAGCTAAGCAGTTTGTTGTACAAGATGCCATAGAAATTACATTATGTTTTGTTGTATCGTATTCTTTATCATTTACACCTAAAACGATTGTAATGTCTTCATTTTTAGCTGGAGCAGAAATGATAACTTTTTTAGCACCTGCATCAATATGAGCATGAGCTTTTGTCGCATCTGTATAGAAACCTGTTGATTCAACTACTACATCAACATTTAATTCCTTCCAAGGAAGATTTGCAGGATCTTTTTCTGCATAAAATTTAATTTTTTTACCGTTGATTACTAAACCATCTTCAGCAACTTCTACTGTACCGTCAAATTTACCCATAACTGAGTCATATTTGAATACGTGTGCAGCATTTGCAGGTGTTAAACCCGGGTCGTTTATAGCAACATAATTAATTTTGTCAAAGATACCTTCTCTGATTGCTGCTCTTAAAGTGTTTCTTCCGATTCTTCCGAATCCGTTAATTGCAACATTTACCATAGTTTTTGAACTCCTTCTTTTACCTACCATGATTAATTGTTTATGAACTATTTATAAATTAAACATAACCTAAATTCAAGTATATTCATGAAACTTTCATTTTCTTATTTTTATTAGTAATAAATTACTATATGGCTATATTTTTTTGATATAATATCACTATAAATGAAAGAGATTCAAATTATATGACAACAAAATTTTCTACAAGAACACCAAAAAGCTTTAATATTTGGAGAAAAATTTTTCAATATATTGCTTGTAATATAGTTATTATTAATATAATCAAATCAAAATATAATCTTCTAAAAACTGAGGGATTAGAAAATATAGATAAAACAAAAAAATATGTTGTTGCAAGTAATCATATTACAGGTTTTGATCCATTCTCAGTTGCTGCGTGCTTGAATTTAACTATAGCTTATATGGCAAAAGTTCAGCTTTTTGAAACATTTTGGTCTATGCTATTAATGGATTGGTGCGGTGCTTTTGCTGTCGATAGGGATAAAGTTGATGTTTCAACTATTAAAACCGCTTTATCTATTAAAAAAACTGATTGGCATCTTGGTTTGTTTCCTCAAGGTACAAGATGTAATAATGGTAAACTTGAAAATATTACAAAAGGTTTTGCCTCGATAGCAAAAAAAATGGATGCTGATATTCTTCCCGTTGGTATTATCGTAAAAGATAATCCGAATTCTAAAAAGAAAGATTTGCAATTAAAAGTAGGTAATGCAATTTCTTGTAAAAATTCAGTTGATGAGATAGTTCATAATTGGGCAAAAGAGGTAAGTAAATTAGCAGAGCTGGAATATATTCCTTCTACAAATTAGAAAGACTATACAGAAATGGAAACAAAGAAAAAGAATTACACAAAAAGAGAAGTATCTGATTTTACAGAAAACAAATACAGATTCCAATTGTTCGGAAGATGGCTTGTTCCTAATACACTTATGCCAATATTTTATAAGATGGAATATATAGGAAGGGAAAATATTCCCAAAGATAGGAACTTTATTGTAGCACCTAATCATATTTCCTATTTTGATCCATTTATAGCTGGTGAGGCCGTAAGACAACCGATTGCCTTTATGGGGAAGAAAGAACTTTTTGAAAACCCGATATTAGCATTTTTATTGGATGGATTAGCATGTTTTGCAGTAAATCGCGAAAAGCTTGAAGTTTCCACAATTAAAACAGCATTAAACATATTTAAAACTGAACGTTGGCGTCTGGGTATTTTTCCTCAGGGAGGAATTCGAAGAACAAAAAGAATTGAAAATATAAATAAAGGTTTTGCTGTTATTGCAAAACAAATGAAAACTGATATTCTTCCTATTGGAATAACCGGATGTGAAGAGTACAATTGGTTTCCATTCAAAGGAAAAATCAAAGTCGCAATTGGAGAGGTTATCTCTTATAATCAGGAAATTGAAGAAATAATCGATGAGTGGAGTTATAAAATTTCAAATCTGACAAACTATACTCTTGTAAAAGATGAACAAAATAATAAAGAAAAAGCAGCAACTTAAGCCTTGAAATCATCTTCAGAAGAAATTGGCTTTATCATCAAAGAAGATATACTTGGCATAGAAACTGTATTTCTTATTAACTCATAAGGATTAATTATTAAGCATATTTCCCCAGTAGAAAGAGTAGTAAAACCACTTATATTTCTTATTTTGAGAATCGGAGGAATTAATTTCTTTTGAAATACTTCTTGGTCACCAAGTAATTTATCTATAATATATGCCGCTTGTTTCTCTTGGTTTTCTATTATTATAACAGTATGATTATTTTCATTTCCAATATTATCCTTTTCGCCAAAAACACTAGAAAGATAATATACAGGAATTGAATGTTCCTCATATATAATACAATTTATTCCATTTTTCAAAAAGATTTCTTCTTTTGATATCTTTTTAACAAATTTTATTGCACTAACAGGAATTGCATATTTTTGATTATTAACCAAAAGCACAAATGTTTTTATTGTGGACATAGAAAGAGGTAATCTTATAGTTACTTTACACCCCTTATTTAAAACAGAATCCATCAATATATCACCATTTAAGTTGGTTATTTTAGTTTTTACTATATCAAGACCTATACCTCTACCTGATATTTCATTAACAGAATCTTCTGTCGAAAAGCCGGGTAAAAAAAGCAATTTCATCAACTGTTCGTTACTCGTATTTGAGAGTTCTTCTTCAGTAAGCAAAGATTTTTTTATAGCAATTTCTCTGACTTTTTCAATATCTACACCATAACCATCATCTTCTATTGTGATAATCACATTATTTTCTATCTGTTTTGCCGTTAATTTAACCAATCCTGTTTCCGGTTTATTGTTCTTTATTCTCTCCTCGGGAACCTCAATACCATGAGAAACCGAATTCCTCAAAATATGAATTAATGGCATCTTGATTTCTTCTATAATTTTTTTATCAACTGTTGTATCACTTCCCGAAATAACGAAATCAACCTTCTTGTTATTTTCCCTAGCAATATCCCTTATCATTCTTGGGAAAGAATGAAATAAAGTCGCCAAAGGAAGTACTCTTATACCTTTAGCAATAGTTTCTATTTCCATTGCCGTTTGATGAAGTTTATTATCATCTTCAGAAATAATATTATACAAATGGGCAAAATCATTATTTATTTCATTAATCATTTCAGCATTATTTACAAAAAAGTCTTGCGCTCTTTTATAAAACATGCTTGCACTATCATCTAGTTCAGAATTAAAAAAGCCCTTTTTTTCAAGATATTTTAAATAATTAATTATTTTTTTACTGACTGCATTCCATTTTACAATTTTTGTATTTATTTTGGATAATTCTATAATATGCTCTCTTGTTTTAATTCCATTTATCAATAACTCTCCTGTTTGCGAAATCAAGTTATCCAACTTAGAAGTGTCTACACGTAGTGTTCTAATTTCCTGTATATCAATAGACTTAAGATTTTTCCGAAAGGTAGAATAATCATCTTGTGACAAAATTGAACTATTTTTATGTAATTCGAGATTTTTTTGCGGCTGAATATCTTCTATATTAAACATATCTTCGACAACACTTAATCTCTGAATCAAAAAATTTAAATTATTTAAGTTTTCTTCTTTTTCATTCATTGATATTCTTTTTGTAAGATAAATACACTGTAATATCACCATATAACAATCATTATCAATGATTACATCTTTTGAATAGAATAATTCTAATATATTTAGGGTTTTTGTCAAAATCAATGATATTCGTTTATCTACTGTCTTCTTGAGAATTTTTTTTAATACACTAATTATTTGCAAGATAAAATCTTTTTCATATTTTATCTTTTGAAGATTTGAAAGAACAAAATCGTATTCTTTACTTATATCATTATCAGATTCATTGTCATTTAATATTTCTGGTTCATTCTTTTTCTTATAATCAAGTTTTAAATCATTCTTATTGATATTTGAGTTAATATTTAATTCTTTATATAAATTATAAATAGAATTTCTAAGTTCAATAACTTCTTTTACCAATACATCATTATTAAAATTTTTTGCTTGTGACAATTCAGAAAGTATAATCGCTATCTTCTGTTTTATATCCACATAATCAGTTGGTTCAAAAATTTCAGACAGCTGTTTTATATCTTCTGAAATAACAAGGAAAGCTTCTTCTTTGTCTTCTTCATAGTTATCTTTACCAATAACAAACATTAACTCAAGAATAACCGCTTTTATATCAATACTTTTGGAAACAATATAGTCTGAAGGGAGTTTATTTGGACTTTCGACAGGTGTCATCCTGTTAGAAATAATAAAATTATCTAACTTATTAATAAATACAGCAAAGTTACCATCTTGAAAATCCGTCTTATTTTTAACAGATTTATCAACAAGTTCTGTAAGATAATCACACACTTCATATATAATCTGAAAAAAGTCTATATTTATAACAACATCATCTTTTTTCCAGTAAGAAAGTATATCCTCTAATTTGTGAGAAATATCTTGCACACTCTTGAAGTTTATCATTCTTGATGCACCTTTTAAAGAATGCGCTAATTGAAATAATTTTTTTAATGGAGTTTTATCTTTAGGATCTTTTTCTAATGCTAAAAAGCCATCATTCAACTCCTGAATTATTTCTTCACTCTCTGCTTTATATATATTCAATATTTCATTTAATTCTTCAGGGTTGTATTGCATATTCTTTCCTATTAATTTGCAATATTATCTTTTATGTTTGTTGAAATTTCAGAGAAAGCTCTAATGTTTTCTATATTTTCTTCAAGTGTGTTAATTGTTTCAGATATACTTTTTTGCATATTGTCTATTATTTCTAACACATCATTAGTAATTGATTGTTGTTCAATAGCGGATGTAAGAACATCATTTAAATCAAGACCAAGTTCTTTTATTTTGTTGACAATCTTCGATATATTAGAATTTATATCATTAGCATACTTTACACCAATCTCAATTTCCTTTGCACCGTCTTCAGCAGCCATAATAGTAGAAGATGTTGTTTGTTCAATCTCTGCAACTAAACTTGTAATTTTATTTGTAGCATGTTTTGATTCATCTGCAAGTTTTCTAATTTCGCCGGCTACTACAGCAAAACCTTTACCGTACTCACCTGCTCTTGCAGCTTCAACTGCAGCATTTAATGCTAACATATTTGTTTGTTCTGATATATTTTCAACTATATTAACTGTTGAACCGATTTGTTTAATATAGTCCGTCAATTCTATAATCAACTCAGCAATAACTTGAACTTTATGTTTTAAATTTTGCATTGTTGTTATGTTCTCATTTAATGATTTTGACTCTCTTCCGGATGTTTCATACGTATCTTGAATTTTTAAAGAAATACCCTGTGTTTTCTCTTTCGTCTTAATTGCACTATTTTTGAATAACTTAGTCGTTTGAACTACTTGATTTAACATTTCAGTATATTTATGAGTCAACTGTCTTTGTTTCTCACTCAACTGAAGAACTTTCACACTAACTTTTTGAAATTCTTTAAGTTCATTATCGATTAACTTATCAATAGACTTCATAAGTTCATTCTTCGATAACTGATATTGGGCAAAATAGAACAACAATACAGCAACTGTTGAACAAACCATTATAGGTTTATTTTCAACAAACGTAATAATTGCAACAATCAATATCGTTGCTATACCCAATATTAAAGTATCTTTAATATTTTTTTTGGTCAATCTATTTATAATACTAATATCTCTACCTGCCATTTTTTACTCCTAATCTTTATTCAATAATTATAGTCCATTCTTTGGATTTTATAATCATCAATATATTGTATAATTATTATAAAGGTTTAATTTAAAATGAACAATAATTACGAAATCACATTATCTTCTGAAATTAATAATCTCAACGAATATTTCATTGTTTTTATATTAAAAGGGAAACAATATGCAATTAATATTCAGAATGTTATGGAGGTTATTAATATTCCTGAAATAGAAATACCATCCAAAGCACCACAAAGTATAATAGGAATGTTTAACTATAACGGGTTAATGATTAAAGCTGTTGATTTATGCCCATACTTAGGATTTGAGCCATCACAGTTTTCTATAAATAATCAGTTAATAATTACAATAGTTAACGGTAATTGTTTTGCCATTCATACGGAAAAAATAGAAAATATAACAACTCTTAACGCTCAGGATATTCAACCAATTCCCTATGATATGAAAGACTCTATTTTAAAAGAGGTTTGCAAAACAGAAAACGAATCAATAAATATTATAGATATGAATACTGTTAGCGAATTGGTTAACAAAACTAATAATAATGATAGCAATGTAAATTATACTGCTTTATTACCATCTGATGAAAAATCAAAACAGATATTAAAAATAAGAGCACAACAAAATAAATCAACTCAAGAGGTTTTTTCTTTTCCATTTAATTTGAATACAATGAATCAACATATATTATTCACCCTTGATAATCATAATTATTATTTAGATTTAAAATTTGTAAAAGAATTTATATCCATAAAAAGACTTAATATTACAAAACTTCCATACACAAAGGATTATATAAAGGGGATTATTAATTTAAAAGGAGATTTTTTGGTTGTTTTAGATTTAAAAAGATTTCTAAATAATGATATCAATACAATTCATGAAGGAAGTAAACTCATTATAGCAAAAGGCAAAGATTTTAATATTGCCATTTTGGTTGATGAAATCAAATACATAAAAAACCTAAAGAATATTGATAATCATAGAACTTTCTCCGGAAATTCAAAATATATATCTTCTGAATTTATGGAAGATGACAAACTTTATAGTATATTAAATTTCGAGAAAATAATTAATGATGATAGATTATATATAAATATCAGCTAATTAAAAAGAGGGATAAATTTACCCCTCTTTTTAATATTATAATCTCTTATATCTTATAATGATAAATCCTGAGTTTTTGTTTTTATTTTATTAAGTGCTTTATCAATAAATTCATCTATAGATAATTTACCTGATTCACCAATTCCTCTTACTCTGATTGCTACCTTATTTTCTTCGATTTCTTTATCACCTACAACAAGTACATAAGGAATTTTATTGCCTTGAAGTGCTTCTCTGATTTTGTAATTCATACTTTCACTTCTGTCATCAAGTTTTACTCTTATACCAGCTTCAAAAAGTTTATCATATATTTGTTTTGCATAATCACAGTGTCTGTCAGCAATAGGAACAACGCATACTTGTGATGGTGCAAGCCACATTGGGAATGCACCTGCAAAGTGTTCGATTAAAATACCATGGAATCTTTCCATAGAACCGAAGATTACTCTATGAAGCATAACAGGTGTCTTCATTTGACCGTCTTTATCCTGATATTTAATTTCAAATCTTTCAGGGAGATTGAAGTCTAATTGAATTGTTGCACATTGCCAAGTTCTACCTATAGCATCTTTTACTTTGAAATCGATTTTTGGACCATAGAATGCTCCATCACCTTCATTGATTTCATATTTCATGCCACGTTTATCCATAGCTTCTTTTAAACCGGCTTCTGCTAATTCCCAGTTTGATAATTCACCGACATAGCTTTCAGGTCTTGTTGAAAGTTCTACTTCAAAATCCATATTAAAGATTTTCATTGTATCTGAAACAAAGTCAATAATTGCATTGATTTCATCTACTAATTGTTCAGGTGTACAGAAAATATGGGCATCATCTTGTGTGAAACCTTGAACACGTGTTAAACCTGACAATGCTCCGGATTTTTCTTTTCTGTATACAGTTCCAAGTTCTGCCATTCTTAAAGGCAGCGAACGATATGAATATCTGTTTGCTTGATAAATCATAATGTGGAACGGACAGTTCATCGGTTTTACTATATATTGATCATCTTCTTCATTTTCTTTTTGGATGAAAAACATATTTTCTTTATAGTGATCTATGTGTCCTGAAATTTCCCATAGCTTTGATTTTGCAAGTTGAGGAGTTTGTACAATAACATATCCTCTTTTTCTGTGTTCTGTTCTCCAATAATTTTCAATTTCTTCTCTTACAATAGCTAAATTTGGATGCCATAGAACTAAACCGCCACCGATTTCTTCTCTAACAGAGAACAAATCTAATTGAGTTCCAAGCTTTCTATGGTCACGTTTTTGAGCTTCTTCCAAGAAATTCAAATATTTTTCTAAATCTTCTTTATTCCAAAATGCTGTTGCATATATTCTTTGAAGCATTTTGTTCTTTTCATTACCTCTCCAGTATGCTCCTGCAACTTTCAGAAGTTTTATTGAGTTGCCTTTTATATATGATGTATTTGGAACATGAGGTCCTGAACATAAGTCATTAAATAGAACATTTCCGTCTTTATCTTTTGTCAAATATAAAGTCGGGTTATCATTTTTATGTTCTTCAAGTAATTCAGCTTTATATATTTCACCTTGTGCTTTGAATTCATCAATTTGTTTTTGAACATCAGGAATTTCATACTTTTCAAAAACCAAATTTTGTTTGAGAATATTCTTCATTTCTGTTTCGATTTTTACTAAATCTTCATCGGTGAAAGAGTGACCTTCCAAATCAAAATCATAGTAAAATCCGTTATCAACAGCAGGTCCGATTGCTAATTTCGCGCTCGGAAATAATTTTTGAACAGCTTGCGCCATTATATGTGAAGCTGAGTGTCTTAAAATATGTAAATTCTCGTTGTTCTTTTCCATAGCTTTTCCTTCGATATTACTTTTAAGTAAATGTTATCACTCATAAAATAATATATCAACAAAAGGCAATCTTATATAATTTTTCTTTATTAAAATACCTATCTCAAAAAATCTTTTCCAAGGGAAATAGTACTCTGTATGATATTTTTTTACATCAAATTTATTCAAAAGAAAATTTTCATATTCTTTCATTGTTATTTTCAAAACGGTATTGGATAAATTACCTTTATCATTTCGGATTTGAGCTCTTATATTTGCTTGATAAGCCCAATCATCAAGAAATCTTGTTAATTGCAATATCTTAAAGTCTTTTTTACTAGGATGTTTAGCCCCGTAATATGTTAATGCTGTGGATATACAACTCCCGAGAGTATTCCCAGTCGTGTTCCAAGCTGCATAACCAAAAAACTCTTTTAGACTATTATTTGCAAATAATGCTTTAACAAAACCGTTGTCACTCCCATTTGCATTTAAGATATCAGCTATAAAATATGGCTTATCTGGAATTATTAAATCTTTATTATATTCCGGTTCATATACATTCATTACCAGTTCACCTTGTTCAATTTCAAAGTTATTTACAAGTAATATTAAGTTACAATTCTTCTCATCACTTATAATACCGCCTGAAAGTTCTATTTGCGATTCTACTGATTTCTCAACCGAGATATCTTCATATTTTGATACTTTATTTATACTGTTTGGATTTAAATATATAGGGCATATTTTTATATGTTTTTGTTTATTTATTGCTCTTGATAATAATGTTAATGGAATTTCATCTGCACCTGTTTTTATGAATATATTACTTTCATTTGATGATAAGTTTTCCAGTTCAATAGCTTCTTTTACATTTATGCCATATTCTGCACAATCATCTTTTGAAAAAACTAATGTATCAAATATACCTTGTTTTTTCAAATCTATATAATACTTATTAATTTCAAAATTTCTTTTTCTTGTATTAAGATAATCTTCCAGGATATCTTCAGGAATTCTGGTTGCATTACAATTACAAGCTAACATATATGATGAATCACAAGTAGCTTCCATTTTATGCATATTATAAGAATATTGAAATATTTTAGTACCATAACTTGACCAATATTCTTTTTCTTCTTCGTTTATATTATTATTAGAAATTCGCATAATACTTGAGAATGCATATATTTTAGCCGAATGTTTCTTTAATACGGAAACCATTTTGTCTATTCTTGATTTGATTTCTTCATAACTATCATTACTTCTTCTAGAAGGAATAAGACCCCCATAGGCTATTGTATCGAGTGAAATTACAAAAATATCTATATCCTTTAATGAATCAAGCCATTTTAGTATTGAATTTATATTGGCATTTTTATCTAAATCACCCATTAAATCTATTTCGGGTAATACCAAAGAATGTTCCTTCGCCTGATTTATTATTTGCTGAGGAAGTTGATAACAAACAGGACGATTATCTATTGGAATTAAAGCAATCTTAGACACTATGAAGCCTCCAAATTCTTTAATATGTCATTTGTTAAATTTATAAATTCTTCCTGTAGTGATTTGGGCCTTATAATCTTACAATTTTCACCGTACTTTAATAATCGTAATAAAAGAGAGTCTTTATCTTCTTCCGTATTTGATATTGTTAAATGATTATTACTGAAGTCTATTACTTTTTCTGATGGTTTTAATCTGTATAAAGAGGCTAGCCTTCCATATACTTCAAATACTATTGAATTCAAGTAGCATACACCTGAAATCTTTTGTGGAAGCTGATTCAATGATTTAATAGAATTTATATTTATTTTTTTGTTACGACCTAACAATGGGCTATAACATACAACATAGATACAATTATCCTTTTCTATAATTTCTTTTAATTCGAAAGTATCTGTTTCTTCCGTATTATCTGTTTTTTTATATGTTATATTTACTTTTTGTTCTTCGTAAATCAAATGTTTTAAAGTTTCTATTACATTATTTCTAATATTCAAATTTTGTATTGAGGTTTCTTTGTTAGCTATATTATTTAATTCGTTATTTAAATCTATGTCTACATATTTATCAATTTTTAAGAAAAAATTTTTCATTATTTCTTCTTCTGATTTATTATTTAACTTTGTTATTGAATTAATAAGAAGAATCAGCATTTCTTGTTCTTTTTTGCTTAAGTTTGTTTTTAATAAAGCGTTATTTAAAGAATATTTACCTTGAAATCTGTTTAATTTTAAACCGGATAATTCAAAAGTATTGAAATATTTTAAAAATGCTTCTTGAGAATAGACATTTTCAACCGAATCATTTTCTTTTAATTTTTCGATTAATTCTGTTTTTGATAAATTTCTTTCCAGAAGTATTTTTAATATTTCCAATATTCTTAAACCCGTATCATGATTTTTCTCAGGTTTTTTCATTCTATATATCCTTTTTGTATTAGTTTTATTTTATCTATAAGCTTTTCTCTAAAAAAATCAGGTGAAACAATTTTAAAATCAGCACCGAATAACAAAAGTCTTTGTATAAACAAAAATTCGTTATCAACAATTGTTTCTATTTTAATTGAACTATCTTTTTGGGAGATTATTCTTTCATTTTTCTGTGGTTTAAATGTACTTGCACTATTACCAAAGACTTCATATATAACTTCGTATAATGAGTTTTTATCGTATATATTAAACATATCAATACTACTAATTTTTAAAATTCTTTCAACATTTAATAAGCTGTTCTTTTCATATTTAAAAATATAGCATCTTAAATATATTTTACCTGATTCATAAGTTATTTTTTGAGGGATAACTTCTATATCTTCTTCACCGAAATTAGGTGATAGATATTTTATTTGTACTTTTCTTCCAATAACGTTGGGGTTTGTAAGTTCGGTTAAAATTTTTTTATTAATTTTTTGTAATGGTTGTGTATTATTAACATAATCTATTTGTTCTTCATTTAATGTTAAAGATATCAATTTATCATATAAGTCGTTCAGTATAAAAACATCATTGTATTTTATTTCCTCAGCTATTTTATCTCTGAGTATAGTAAAAGTTTTCAGTTCTTTATCGCTTATTTTTAAGGAGAACGGATGTTTAATCAGTTGATATTTATAATTATTTGCTTTGTTAGGTCTTAAAATTTCACATCCAACTGATTTAAGAGTATTTATGGCAATTCTTACCGTATCTTTTGATACTGCTTTACTTGTTATAGAGTCGTTTTTTAATATCTCTACAAGTTCATCTATTGTATAACTTCTTACCATTAAAGACTTTAAAATTAGTAAAGTTCTGTATCCGGTAATACTTATCCAAAACTTTTTAGTCTTTTCTAAGATATTGCTTTGTCTATCCATAATATAATTTTAAATTAAAAAAATCAGATTAATAAATAGTTTACAATCAATTGTTACTTATTATGAAATTTTGTATGATGTAATAACGAATTGAGGGATATATGGTAAAAGAGTGGAATGAATATTTTCTAGAGATTGCAAAAACCTGTGCATCTCGTTCAAATTGTTTAAGAGCTCATGTGGGTGCTGTTATTGTTGGTGAAGATAAAAAAATCAAAGCAACCGGATATAATGGAACTCCATCAAAAGTAGTTTCTTGTTTTGAACTTGGTAAATGTTACAGAATAGAGAATAATATACCGTCAGGTACCAAGTATGAAACTTGCAGAAGCATCCACGCCGAACAAAATGCAATAATACAAGCAGGACAAGATAGATGCCAGAATGCAACTATGTATATATATGGGCATAATTTTATTTGTATACTGTGTAAGCGTTTTATTGTTCAAGCCGGTATAAAAGATGTTTATTTAAGAAAAGATGAAAATTCACAGATTGAACATATTTTGGTAGAGGACATAAAAAAAGAATTATCAGAACAAGTGTATTCATCTGTAAAATAAAAAAGAGGTTCTAATAGAACCTCTTTTTTACTAATAAGTCTAAATACAATCGCACAAAATATTAAAATAGCCTTGAGGCTTTGAACAAACAGGGCATTTTTCAGGTGCGGATTCATTTTCTACAATAAATCCGCAATGAGAACACATCCAGTGCTCATTATTTTTTCGTCTAAACATTTCATTGTTTATTAATCTTTCGTGTAGTTTAGCATATCTTTTACTATGATGGGCTTCAATGGTTGCAATATTAAAAAATGCTGCAGCTATATCTTTAAAACCTTCTTCTTCTGCAATAGTCCCAAATTCAGGATATAATAAAGAATGTTCTTCTTCTTCATATTTTGCAGCACACATAAGATTTGCCCTTGTATCTCCAAAACAAGAAGGATATGCGGCGTTTAATATTTGTACTTCTTCACCATCTAAGAATTTAAAATAAATTTCAGCATGTTCTTTTTCATTTAAAGCAGTCATTCTAAATATATTCGCGATTTCAATAAGACCTTCTTTTTCAGCAACAGAAGCAAAAATGCAATATCTGTTTCGAGCCATTGATTCCCCAGCAAAAGCCTTCATAAGATTTTCTCGAGTTCTTGTATCTTTTAATGATTTTTGTTCCATAATTATGTCCTCCCCAATTATTTTATAAATGGTTTATTTATGTTATATAATGACCAGTATGGCTAAATTAATAGAATATAAAGAAAATAATGGCGAATATAATATGAGTCTTGACTCGCAATTGCTTGATGAGGCAATTAATGAACAAAGGAAGGAACCTATAATTCGTTTTTATGGTTGGAATCCGCCTTGTGTATCTTTAGGGCGAAATCAGTCATTTGAACATATAGATGTTGAATTTTGCAAGCAAAATGGAATAGACATTGTAAAAAGAGTAACAGGCGGAAGAGGTCTTCTTCATGATAACGAGGTTACATATTCTTTTATATGCCCTATTGGTTTTCTAAGAAAAAGTGAAAGTGTAATAACATCTTATAAGGAAATCTCATCAGCAATAATAGAAGGCTTTAAAAATATAGATATTGAGCTTGAACTGGGTGGGAGTAAAAAAGTTGAAGCAACACATGACTATTGCATGCTTATTTCAACAGGAGCCGATTTATCTCATAAAGGTAAAAAGTTAATTGGCTCAGCTCAATATAGAAAACAGGGGTATATTCTTCAACATGGTTCTGTTTTATTTAACTATAATTTGCAGATAATAGAAAGAATTTTTCAAGAAAAAAATAACAATGATTGTATTACATATATAGAAAAAATAAACCCTTCAATTTCAAGAAAAGATGTTGTAAATGCAATGATAAAAGGTTTTAAAGAATACTTTTCTATCTCTTATTCCTAAATTTAGCGGTATAATAAACAGAACTTTTACTTAAAATATTATGTAATCTTTCTTCATCATCATTTGTAGCAGCAGTCAAGAAATATCTGGTTTGAGTTTCTCTTGGATTTATAGTAAATTCAGCTTGCGTCAAAATTACATCTTTTGAACCTTTTGGCAAAATCAACTTATATTTTCTATCTAAATCTTCTGCAAAATTTTGAGCAGCATTATGAACTGTACCATCAATAACTTCATCATGCTTCTGGAATGTATCAACCAAATTATAATTCTTCAATGATTTATTATTATCGAATGAAATTTTTAATAACTGTGGAATTGATGCCTTTGGTTTATGATCATTCAAAGTAAAAACCATTAAAGACCCAAAAGAAATCGGTGGAATATTCATTAATTTTACCTTCTTACTATTTTATCTGTGTTTCTTCCAAAACATGCACAAAAAAAAACTTGCTATTTCTAATATGAAAATACTTCAAAATCTGATACAATTGGTTTTGAATATAATATTATTGAGGTCATCTATGGAAAATATAAAAAAAACACTGGTTGAATATCCATATTTGGAAAAGCCGGTTGAGATATATGAAAGAGAATGCGGACATAAGATAGTATTTGCTTATAAAGCAAGTTCATTAATAAATATAAGCAGTTGGGTTAAAACAGGTTCTATAAATGAAAATAATGAAAATAACGGAATATCTCATTTTTTAGAACATCTTATGTTTAAAGGTACAAGCAAGCACAAAGCAGGTGAATTTGATAGAACTTTAGAGTCACGAGGAGCTATAGTTAATGCTGCAACTTGGAAAGATTATACATTTTATTATGTAACAATACCAAAGGGCAGTGATGACAGAAATTTTAAAGATACACTCGAATTGCATGCAGATATGATGCTTGATCCAATTATACCTAATAATGAAATAGGAGAACCTTTTGACCTTGAAAATCCTAATGTAACAACGAAAAGAGAAAGACATGTTGTTATTGAAGAAATAAGGATGAGAAAAGACCAACCTTGGACAAAAGTATACAACCAAACAAATCAGAATATGTATACATCACATCCTTATAAAAGAGATGTGATAGGAACGGAACAAATAATTTCAACAATTACTAGAGATTGTGTTCTTGATTATTATAAAACTCACTATACTCCGAATAATATAACAACAATAATTGTAGGAGATTTAAATCCTGATGAAATAATTCCTCAAGTTATGAAAGAATTTGACTTCAAAGGAAGAAAAAACAGAACAAATGAACAATATAAAATAGATGCTCCGACAAATACCACAAAGTATGTGGAAACTTATTCAAGAATCAATACAAGTTTTCTAATGTTTGGTTATTTAGGCGCGAAAGCTATTGATATAAAAACTTGTACAATACTCGAAATGCTTGCACTGATTTTAGGTCAAGGTCAAAGTTCAAGATTATATCAAGAACTTATAGAAAAAGCGGAAAAACAAATATTCAATGTTATTTCAACGGACTATTATCATTTTAGAGATGGCGGAAATTTCTTTATTCAAGCAAATTTTAAACCTGACGAGAAAGAAAATGCAATTAATCTAATAAAAGAGCAAATCGGAAAAATTTATTCAAATGGGATAACAGAAAAAGAATTAAAAAAAGCCAAGAAAAAACTAAAAGCAGGATTTGCAGAAAATTCAGAAAGTGTTTCAGATATAGCCGAAACTATTGGTTTTTATATGACTGTATGTAATAAACTTGAATGTGTTGAAGAATATATAAAAGTTATTGAAGAAATTACACTTGATGATGTAATGAATGTTGCTAAAGATTATTTAGATGTAAACAAGGCAGTTATTTCAGTATTAATGCCAGAATCTTATAAAAAATAAAAGGATAAAAAATGGAACGTTATACATTAAAAAATGGAATAAAAACAATCATAAAGAAAAATAATAATACTCCAAGAATAGCTATTGTTCTTTATATAAAGTTAAATAATGATGAACCAAAATCAGGTTTATATTATTTAATGACACAATTATTTTTTCAAGGAACAAAAAACAGAACATCAGAACAATTGGCAAATGAACTTGATGAGAATGCAATAGATTTGAATATTGAAAAGAAAGCTGATTACATTCGTTTTAAATTACTCTGTTTAAATGAAGATGTAAATTTGGCTTTAGAAATTTTACAAGATATACTGGAAAACTCTACCTTTGATGAATTCGAAAAAGAAATCATCAAAATAAAAGGTGAATTTGAATCGGATTTAGACTCTGCCAAAATACAGGCTCAAGATAATTATTATAGGACAATATTTAAAAACCATCCCTATGGTCTTGGCAGAAAAGAGGTAATTGAAGAAATAGATAAAATCCAAAAAGAAGATTTATTGAAAGCACTTGAGGATATAAGAAATCAAGGTCAAAAAAATATTTCTGTTGCAGGTGATATTGATAAAAATGTTGTTATTTCTTTGTTGGAAAAACATATTGGCAATCTAAAGATTACAGAAACAGAAGATAACAGAAAACAAGTTGAACCATTAAATCAAGATTTGATTTCAGTTATTGAAAAAGAAGATGCTAATCAGGCACAGATTTTTAGAGGTTGGAGATTTCCGTCTGTCTATACTGAAGATTACCCTGCAATTATTCTTTTAAATACAATACTAGGTTCATCAGGATTAAGCTCCAGACTTTTCCTTGAACTAAGAGAAAAACAAGGTCTTGCATATACGGTGAGAAGTGTATATGAACCTTTTGTATTATCCGGGCACTTCTTTGTATATATAGCAACAGAGCCTAAAAATATAAAAACATCTTTAAAGGGATTTGAAAAAGAAATTAATAAGATTATGACAGAGATAATCTCTGATAAAGAACTTGAAGAAGCAAAAAACAATGCTATCGGGAAAAGACAATTTTACAAAGAAACAAATCTTTTAGAAGCTTCGTTGAACGGCTATTATGAATTTTTAGGGCTTGGTTTTAATTATGAAGAGGAACTTATAAATAAAATAAAATCAATTACAAAAGAACAGATTATAGATACTGCTTCAAAATATTTTTCAAAAAATAGTGCATTATGTGTGTTAGCTCCAAAAAAATATCTTGTAGAAGCGGATTTGTTAAAAATATAAGTGTCAAAACAGTTAAAGTTATGATAAAATCAACATAGATAATATGAGCAATATAAATACAGATAATCGAAAAATAACAAAAGAGATAGACAAGTTCAAAAAATCCGGCAACATACAAAAAGCTATAGAAACTTGTCAGGGTGCTATATCTAAAGATGAAAACAATGCCGAACTGCATATAAAACTCGGAGATTTATATATGGAGTGGCATCTTGATATTCATCAAATAAAACAATATGTTGATGAAGCTATTACAGAATATCAAAGAGCACTTGAATCTTGCGTCGATTCCGCTGAAATTTATTTCAAGATAGCGATGGCTTTTTATTACAAAAGAGAACTTGAAAAAGCAGTGAACTATTTTAAGATTGCACTTGAGCATAATACAAAACTTGCAGAAGCTCATTTTATGATAGCTGAAATATCTATGAAAAAAGGAGATTTCATAGAAGCGATTGAATCTGCACAAAGAGCAATTGAAATTGCACCTTTTTCTTCTTCTAGAGCATATTTTCTTATATTTAATATATTATCATTATCAAATAAGTCAAAGTGGTATCAAAAATATTCTAAATTAATCGCATCTTTTCTGACTCTTCCATTTGATAAATTTGCACTAAAAGAGGTCACAAGAAGAATTTCATATCTTCAGTTTTTACCAACATTATTAAAAACATCACTAATGATTTTCCTAAAAGGCTTTAATCAGGAAGTATTGGATATATACAGAGAAACAATTGATAAAGCTCCAGGATTTGTTGAATTATATATCAACTTAGGAAGAGTTTATTATGAATTAAAACGTTATGATGATGCAATCTGTGAATATAAGATGGCAATATGGCTTGATAGTCTTAACTTAAGAGCATACTATTATCTATGCCAATTATATGAAGAACAAAGAGATTATGATAATGCAATTTCAACTTGTGAAAAATTAATTGAATTACAGCCTCATGTTGCAGACTTTCATTGCAGTTTAGCACAATACTTGTATTTAAAAGGTGATATTGACAACGCAATAGAACATTATCAAACAGCGGTTACGTTAAATCCAAATCCTAAATGGACTAGTGTTGTAGCTCAAACTTTAGGTTTTATTTTTCAAGAAAACACAAAGAATCTAGATGCGGCTATTTGCTCATACCAAAGCGCATATAATCTTAATCCTAACGATATTGATGTATACCTAAATTTAGGTAATGTATTTTTTGAAAAAGGTTCATACGATAATGCGTTAATAGTATATAAAAAAGCGTTAGAATCATCGCCTCATAATGCAAGGCTGCATTGTAATTTGGGTTATTTATATTGGGGCAAAGGTAATATCGAAGAAGCTATAAAAGAATATGAAAAAGCAATTAAATATGATAATACTTATGATATAGCATATAACAATTTAGGAGTTATATATTTAGATGATTTAGGAAGAGTAAAGAAAGCTATAGAACTATTTGAAGCGGCAAGAAAATATAATCCTAATTATGCTTTGGCTCATTATAATTTAGCTCGTTCCATAGCAATAACCGGCGATAAAGTCGAAGCTGCGAAATTATACCAAATAGCTTTAGATATTAATACTTATACTCAGGAACTTGATCCTGTTGATATTGAAGAAAAAATTCAAGATTTATTTACATAATGGAGAATTCTCATTGGAATACATTCAAGAAATAAGAATTTTATATAGTGATACAGATTCATATGGTGTAGTCTGGCATGGCTCCTATACAAAGTGGTTTGAAGCAGCAAGAGTAGGTCTGGTTGAAGCACTTGGTATGGACTTAGAAGAACTTGAAAGAAACAATATTCTTTTCCCTGTAGTTGAGATGAATATTCGCTACAAGTCATCTGCAAAGATGAATGAACGAATTGTCATAAAAACTGAAATAACAGAATTAAAACCATTAAGTATAACTTTTGAACATAAAGTCTATGAAAAGAAAACCAATACTTTAAGGGTAATTGCACATACTACTATCGTTGTTATTGATAGTATAACAGGTAAAATGTTCAGAAAGATGCCTGAAGAATTATATTCGAAATTTGCAGAAGCAATAAAATAAGAAACATGTTTATTAATCTTTAGGTCAATAAATATAAATCCTTGGACTATGTCCCAATTTTATAATATTTCCTAGAATTGTATAAGATAAAAAGGGGCGCAAGTTGGGGATAGTTTATAATAGTAAATATAATAAAATAAATGGTTCTGCAATGCAGGATATTTCCCTTGCGCAAATCTATTTTTCTGAAGCAGAAGAACTTAGAATTAATAAAAAGTTTAAAGAAGCAATTGATAAATATCTGCATTCTATATTAATAAATAGAAATAACTATACTTCTTATATTGGTCTTGCAATAGCGTATAAAAACTTGAAGAATTACAATAAAGCTATAAAAAGTCTTCAAAAAGCAGAGATATTAAAACCAAATGACATAAATGTCCAAAAAGAACTTGCTTTATGTAATATCATAAAAGGTGACTTCTCAAACGGCATAAAACATCTTATAAGTTCAATTCAACTGGAGCCTGATAATATTGAAGTTCAAATGCAGCTGGCTTTGGTGCATGAAATGATCGAAGAAGAAGATATGGCTTTGATGATATACCAAAAAATAATAGAAACAGAACCAAAATATATTAGAGCTTACATACAAAAAGCAACATTATATATGCATCTGGAAGATTACCTAAATAGTGCAAAAACCTTCAAAGAAGTATTAAAACTACAGAAAGATTACTATAGAGCCTATTTGGCAATTGGTATATGCTATGAAAAACTCGGTAATAAACAAGGCGCTAAAAGATTTTACAAAAAATATATAACTTTATCCAATAATTCTTCAAATAAAAAAGAAATCACAAAAAGAATTATTAAACTTGAAAGTATAAAAAACAAAGTAACACATAACTTAAAACTGTTATAGATAAGTTTGATTATTTTGATTCTTTTTGCTAAAGTACAAAAGGAATAAGTAAGTATTATTATGGAAGAAAAACTTGATATTATAACAATCGGTGAGAGTTTAATAGAACTTTCTACTGATGAGAATATAACAACAGCGCAAAGTCTTGATAAATTCTATGGTGGAGATACTCTTACTACCGCAATTTCTGCATTGAGATTAGGCTCAAAAGTGGGGTTTATTTCCAGAATAGGAATGGATTGTTTCAAAGACTATTTGTTAGAAAGCTGGCAAGATGAAGGTTTGGACATTTCTCATGTAAAGCCTGTACAAGGGTTTAACGGTTTATATGTAGTATCTAAAACTGAAGATTGTAAAGATAAAGAATTTGCTTTTTATCGAAAAAAGACTGCAGCGACAAATCTTTCTGTTGAAGATATTTCAACTGATTATATTCAAAGTTGCTCTTTATTATATGCAACAGGAATAACTCAATCACTTTCAATATCTGCAAGAGAAGCTGTTAAAAAGGCTTTCATAATAGCAAAAGAAAACAATATTACTACAGCATATGATCCTAACTATACATCTAAAATTTGGGATTCTGAAGAGGCAAGAGAAGCTTTTGATGAAATTGTTGAGTATATTGATATAATCTTTTTAAATGTCAAATACGATTCAAAAATTGTTATTGAAACAGAATCTGTTGATAACACAATAAAATATCTTTGGGACAAAGGAATTACAACCGTTGTTATAAAATCTGCTATTGATAAAGGCTATTATGTTGGTTATCAAGGTAAAATTGAGTTTATAAAATTTATTAATGAAGATATATTTGATGTTACAGGAACAGGTGATGCATTTAATGGCGCTGTTTTACACGGAATAACATCTGGTATGTCTCCGTTTAAAGCTGTAAGTTTAGGTTCTATTGTTGTAGGATTACAGGTAAAGAATTTGGGTGCAATAAAATCTATACCTTCAAAAGATGAAGTATATAAAATATTTAAAGGTCAAAATGACTAGAAAATTCTGTATTTCCGGATATTATGGATTTGACAATTTTGGAGATGAAACTATTCTTAAGGTCTTAACAGAGCATCTTAAGATATTTAAAGATGGTTCTGAAATAACTGTCTTTTCTTCAAATCCATTGAAAACAGAAGAACTATATAATGTAAAAAGTGTTTATTCTTTTGATTTATTATCTGTTGTTAAAGAACTTTTAAGATGTAACTGTCTTATTTCAGGTGGCGGAAGTTTACTTCAGGATGTTACAAGTAACAAAAGTCTTATTTATTATCTTGGGATAATTGCTATTGCATTGTTTTTTAGAAAGAAAGTTATAATCTTTGCTCAAGGTATTGGTCCAATTAATAATAAAATACTTTCTAATATAACTAAAGTGTTATTAAAGAAAGCTAAATATATTACTGTAAGAGATAACAAAAGTTTGGATTTACTTTCTAAATGGGGTATTGACGCAAATATTTGTAATGACCCCGTTTGGAATATAAAAATAAACAAAAAAGAAAAAACTGATAAAATTGGTATACAATTAAGAAACTTTCCTTCGCTAAAGCCTGAATTTATAAATGATTTGGCTTTGTGTATTGATAAATTTTATCAAGATAAAGAGATAATTATTTTTTCTTTCCAGAATAAAATTGACTTAGAAATATGTAATAAATTAAAAGAACAAATTAAAAGAGTTAATTCTGAAATTAATGTTAAAGTTATTGAGAATACCTCAAATGAAAAGATAATAGATGATATTTCTGAATTAGATAGTTTAATAGCAATGAGGTATCATGCTTGTTTAATAGGTATAAAAGCCGGAGTTAAAGTTTTGCCGATTAATTATGATATAAAGGTCGAAACTTTATCAAAAGATTTTAATCTCAAGAATTTAGATTTAAATTGTTCATTAGAAAATATGGAATATATTTTTGCTGATTTTAAAAATTCATCAGAAAACTATAAAACAGAACAAATAGAAAAACTAAACTTTAATTTTATAGAACTTGAAAATAAACTATAATCTATTTTTTTATACTTCTTTCTGTACGATTTTCATTAAGAATATTTCTCAATTTCATAATAGCTTGAGCATGAATTTGACATACCCTAGATTCAGATACGTCAATATTAGCCCCTATTTCCTTTAATGTCATATTCTCATGATAGTAAAGAACCATTACCATACGTTCACGTTCCGGTAATTTCTTTAAAGCAGCTTGAAGTTCATTCTTAACATCTTTTTCTTCTAATTTTTCAAGCGGATTAACAGAATTTGTGTCTTCAATAGTATCTATTAACTCAATTCCTTCGTCACCTGAGTATTTTTTATCATACAAAGAGCCGACAGATGTATCTTCAGCCATTATAGATACAACTTTCTCTTTTTCAATTCCTAAAGCATCAGCAATTTCTTGCGTGGTCGGAGTTCTTCCCAGTTTCTGTTTTAAATCTTCACTGGTAGTCTTCACATCTTTTATTCTCTTGCGCATGCTTCTTGGAAGCCAATCCTGAGAACGAATTTTATCTATTATAGTACCTCTTATTCTCATAATGGCATAAGTTTCAAAATGAGCACCTTTATCCGGAGAAAATTTTTCTATTGCATCAATTAACCCTTCAACTCCGAAACTTGTTATATCTTCTATTGCAAAGTTTGGCGGAAGATTTAGTTTTATTCTGCCTATAACATATTTTGTAAGATAAATATATTGTACGATAATTAAATCTCTTAGCTTTTTATTTGTCCTGTCAGCAAGATATTCCATCCAGAGATTCTCTAATTCTGTATCAGATAATCGTTTTATATTGTTATATGAATTGTATTCAATATTATCGCTCATTATTTTCTCGAAGTATAAATCATAATTATGCTATATCAATTGTAGTAAGACTGCACAATTATCAAATCATATATATATATGAAGTTTCGAAAAAAATTAAATTATTTATTAATAAGAATAGGCATTTGCTTGATTTTTTTCATCCAAACAGAACTATTATCTATATCAATGAAAAATGTTTCACCAAACATATCTTTTTCATAACTGCTTTGGTTTTCCTCTTGTTTGAATTCATCTGCAATTAATATTTTTCTTATTTTATTTTTTATTAACATACCTGATGTAAGATTAAAAACAACCTTCTTATCACTGGTATTATACAAAGCTTTCTCAATTGCAATTTGAAACATCTTATCAATTAATGGTTCAAAATTGATATGGGATTCTAAATTCAGATTTATTATATATACACTGTCTTTATATACTTTTAAATCCATATTTGCAAGAATTTTTTCATCATCAGTTCTAATAGAGTATTTTTCTAATTGATTTTTTGATGAAAATTTTCTGAAAACGTTAACATTAAATGATTTTATACCAAATAAAAATCTTTTTTGAGTTAGAGAAAAAGTTTTTATTTTTTCCCACTTCGGTAGTAAATAAACTTCATTTAATAAATCTTCAACTGATAATTTATGCTTATTATCATTTTTTATAATTGTATCTATCATATATTAAATTTATACCTTACATACTCTTATAACAGAAAGAGAAATTTTATATTTATTCTTTATTTATTTTCTCTGATATTGCTAGCTTATAGTTTCCTAAACCACTTGGGTAGTAACATATTTTATATTTTATATCAAACCATGTCAACTGTTGTAATGAAGTTAACATGATTTTACAAACATATTATCTTCTGTATATTATATTCTTTTTCTTATCATTTTGTGTACATACATATAAAGTATAAAGAAAATTATTTTTGATAAGTAAAGACTTTTTTATTTTTCTATTTTGTAATACATATGAGATAAAACTATAAGTAAGAAGATTAAAACTATATTTTTTTGCCAGTTCTTCAAAATAATCAGCAAGTAAAAAGATATGATTAGAAATATCTTTATTGTTATATTTTCTTGCATATTGTACTTCTAAATCCATTGCAATAGTTTTAATTCCATAGCTTTTCATTAGTTTGAAAAATTTATTTATTTCAAATATATTATCATTTACTCCCGGAATAATAATATATTTAACAATAACATTATCACTATTTGCTTTAGAATAATTTCTAATTGTTTCACATACTTTATTAAAACAGTCAACTTGTTTTATGGTTTTATAAGTTTTTGAGGTGGCTGAATCTAATGAGATAACAACCGAACCTTTATCTTGTTTTAAGGCATCTTCAATAATCGGACTATACTTAATTCCGCTTGAATGTATTCTTACTTTTGTTCCGTTTTCTATAAACAAATGAACCAATTCTTCAAAATTATGCATAAGAGTAGGTTCCCCGCCTTGAAAGGTAGCTTCTCCGCCTGATTTATAGTAACCTTTTTCAATTAAATCTTTGATTATAGGATATGTGTTATAGTTCTTGTTATCACCGCTGTATTCATCACTACAATAAATGCATCTTGCGTTGCATAACCTGCAATGTGAAAAATGGAAATCAGATATTTTTCTCTCATCTGAAAATTTGAACTCGGTTAAATGATAACAACCTTCACAGTCGTATATTGTTTGTTCTTTTTGGCAAGCAATTCTTTTTGCTTTTGTATCAAATAATTTTTCCCAATCAATAGCTTCTCCATGATAATTTTCTATAAGAATTGGCAATCCTCTTCCGTCATTATGTGAAATACAGCAGTCAGATACCATATTTAAATCAAAATTTATACCGGATTCTAAAAAAGAACACCCAAGACTATTCATTGTATATCTCCATTTGTTGATAAAAGAAAAAGAACAACCTAAATAAGTTGTTCTTTTTCTTATTAATAATTTAACTATTCAGCGTAAACACTAACTTGTTTTCTATCACGTCTATGTGGTTCAAATTTTACAACACCATCAATCAATGCAAATAGAGTATAATCTTTACCCATACCTACATTGTTACCCGGATGAATTTTTGTACCTTTTTGACGAACAATAATATTACCTGTAGTAACAGCTTCTCCGCCGAATTTTTTTACGCCTAATCGCTTACTTTCACTGTCACGACCGTTTTTACTCGATCCGACACCTTTCTTATGTGCCATTTTATATTCTCCTTAGTTATTTCTAAATTAATACTCGTTATGTTTTTTATTCTTCTGCAGCATCTTTCTTAGCAGATGTTCTTATTTTATTAATCATAACTCTTGTAAAGTTTTGTCTGTGGCCATTTTTTCTTCTGTAGCCTTTTTTTGCTCTTTGTTTATAAACTAAAACTTTTTTAGTTCTATCATGTTTAACTACAGTACCTTCTACGCTTGCATTTTTAACATATGGTTGACCAACTTTTGATTTTTTACCGTTAACAAGCATAATGATGTTTTCAAAAACAACTTTAGAGTCTGCTTCATTTTCAAGTAATTCAATATCAACATAACGACCTTCAGTAACTTGATATTGTTTTCCGCCTGTTTCAATAATTGCGAACATTTCTTTATTCCTTTCACTTGAGGCTGTCGTAGCTTTCGCATTTATTAACGACATGCCTATCTACACACTTGTACAATAGTTTACACTACTATACATTATGAATAAAAGTTTACCTTGTACATATTCCAAAGTCAACAAGGAATACTTGTAATATATGTTTCATGTTAAGTAAGTTTAATTATTAAAAAAAGGAGTGATTTATTATCACTCCTTTTTATTTTAGTTCTACAAACTATGCTTTTTGTTCGATTACTGCCTGAGCAGCTGCTAATCTCGCTTGTGGAATTCTGAATGGAGAACAAGAAACATAATCTAAACCGATTTTGTTGCAGAATTTAACACTATCAGGATCACCACCGTGTTCACCGCAAACACCGCCAACAAGTTTCGGATTAACTTTCTTACCTTTTTCCATAGACATTTCAATCAACTGTCCTACACCATTTGTATCTAATGTAGCAAACGGATTAGATGGAAGAATTTTTTGTTCAACATATCTGTTTAAGAACTTACCTTCAGCATCGTCTCTTGAGTAACCAAATGTCATTTGAGTAAGGTCATTAGTACCAAAAGAGAAGAATTCAGCGTGTTCTGCAATTTCATCAGCAGTTAAAGCAGCACGAGGAATTTCAATCATAGTACCAAACTTATAGTCAACTTCAACTCCTTTTTCAGCCATAACATCTTTTGCTACACGAACTAATATTTCTTTAGCAACTTTAAGTTCATTAACATGACCAATTAAAGGAATCATAACCCAAGGTTGAACTGCATATCCTTCTTTTTTCAAATCACAGCAAGCTTCGAAAATAGCTCTTACTTGCATTTCATTGATTTCAGGATATGTTAAACCTAAACGGCATCCTCTCAATCCCATCATAGGATTTGATTCTGAAAGTCCTTCTACAACGTGAAGAAGTTCTTCTTTTTCTTTTGCATCCTTACCTAAAGCTTTTAATGTTGCAACTTCTGCAATTAAATCTTCTTTAGATGGTAAAAACTCATGAAGTGGCGGATCTAAAAGACGTACTGTTAAAGGTTTATCGCCTAATGCTTTAAACATAGCATAGAAATCATCATATTGCATTGGAAGAAGTTTATCTAAAGCTTCTTTTCTTGCTTCAGGTGTTCCTGCAATAATCATTTTTTGTACCCAGGGAAGTCTATCAGGATCCATGAACATATGTTCTGTTCTGCAAAGACCTACGCCTTCAGCTCCGAATTTTAACGCATTTTCAATATCTTTTGGAGTATCTGCATTTGCTTCAACATGTAATTTTTTAATTTCGTTTACCCAAGTAAAGAATTTATTCCAGTTGTCGTCTATTTTTGCTTCAACTAATTTTACAGCACCAGCCATTACGATACCCTTACCACCATCTAAAGAGATAATGTCGTCTTTCTTATAAACAACACCATTAGCACCTGTTAATGTTTCATTTGCAAGGTCAATTTTAATATCTTCACAGCCTGAAACACAAGGTTTTCCCATACCTTTTGCAACTACTGCTGCGTGAGAAGTAGCTCCGCCGCGCAATGTTAATACACCTTGAGAAACTGCCATACCATGAATATCATCCGGACAAGTTTCAACACGAACTAAAATTACTTTTTCGCCTGCTTCGCCACGAGCTGCTGCTTCTTCCGTATCAAAGACTATTTTTCCTACTGCAGCACCAGGGGATGCATTTACACCTGTTGCTATTTTAACTGCTTCAGCCATTGCTTTAGCATCGAAACAAGGTAATAATATTTGATTTACTGTATAAGGATCAACTAATTGAATAGCTCTTTCTTTTGTTATAATACCTTCTTCACACATATCAACAGCTATTTTTACTGCTGCAGCTGCAGTTCTTTTACCGTTTCTTGTTTGAAGAATATATAATTTACCTTTTTCAATTGTAAATTCCATATCTTGAACGTCTTTATATCCAAGTTCAAGTTTTTTAGCTATATCAACATATTGTTTATATAATTCAGGCATTTCTGTTTCTAATTCTGCAATCGGTTTAGGAGTTCTTATACCTGCTACAACGTCTTCACCTTGGGCATTTGTTAAATATTCTCCATAGAATTTATTTTCACCAGTTGCAGGGTTACGAGTAAATGATACACCTGTTGCACAATCATCACCCATATTACCAAATACCATTGTTTGAACATTAACTGCAGTTCCGAAGTTATGATCAATTTTATTCATATTTCTGTATGCAACGGCACGTGGAATATTCCAAGAACGAAAAACTGCTTCGATTGCTTCTTGTAATTGAACATATGGGTCTTGAGGGAAATCTTTACCTGTAACTTCTTTTATAACCTTTTTGTATATCGGAATTAAAGACTTCCAACCTTCTGCAGAAACTTCAGTATCAGATTTTACACCTTCACGTTCTTTTACTTTTTCAACTTCAGATTCAAAATATTTTTGTCTGTCCATTTCCCAAGCTACAGAACCAAACATTGTTAAAAAACGGCGATAGCTGTCATAACAAAATCTTGGGTTGTTTGTTAATTTAACCATTGCTTCAACAGTTTCATCATTTAAACCTAAGTTTAATATTGTTTCCATCATACCTGGCATAGAAACTCTTGCACCTGAACGAACAGAAACTAATAACGGATTTGTTTTATCACCAAATTTTTTACCTGCTTGAACTTCAACTTCAGCTAATTTTGCTTTAACATCATCCATTAAGCCTTCAGGCATTTTATTGCCGTTGTTTATATATTCCATACAAGTTTCAGTTGTAATTGTTAAACCCGGAGGAACAGGTAAGCCTAAATTTGTCATTTCGGCCAAGTTAGCACCTTTTCCGCCTAAAAGGTTCCTCATTGAAGAATTACCCTCTTTGAATAACCATACTCGTTTCTCTGTCATTCTCTTCTCCTTAATTAACTTAAATTTCCATTATATATTTGAATTATTAAAATGATTTTCATAAATTATCATGAACATGTCTTTTTCTCAATCTTAGAATTTACCTCCTAATAAATAATATTCACTACAATATAAACCAGACCCAATTGGAGAACAGTTGGATTTCAGTTTTGTTCGTTTTCGTCCATTTCCAAGAGCAGAAATATTGCTTTTATATATATTCAAAAAGAAAATATCACGACCAATTCTATTAGGTTTTTCTACACCATTAATATCTACAAACATAAAAAATAAAGGTTGATTATCACTTATTATTTCATGTTCATTTTTTCTTACAGAAAGGATTGTACCATCTTTATCTACTATAAATTTATCAAAATAGAACTGACTTTCTTTGGATACTAAACCACCATTCATTTTTCTGTAACTATATTTTTTTAATTGACGTAAGTCTATTTCAACTAAATTAAAATAAGGCTTAAATCTTTCTAAAATATATTCTTCTGAAATTAATTTACCAGCTTCTTCTCCTGTAGGAATTATTGAACCTTCATGTAAATTGACTAAAGAAAAACAATAATTTAATTGTTCATATTCAGATTTCCATTTAGCAATTCTTTGTGCTTGCTCCATATTTATTAAATTAAATGGCAACACAATTAATATAATTATTACTAAAATTAATATTACAGAAACAATATTGAATAGACTAAAAGAAAGATTTTTCACTATGCCAGTTCCATTCTTCTTTTTTCTTTCATCAATTCATCATAAATCCAATCAGGAACAAAATTTTTGCCCATAATAATATTCCCGTTATTAGGATTTGGTGCATGGAAATCAGATCCACCTGTAATAATAAGCCCGTATTTTTCAGCAAGAGTTGAAAAATATTCTATGATAGCTGGGGAATGTTTTCTGTGGTATGCTTCTAAACCTCTAAGTCCAAAATTCATCATTTCTTTAGTTAATTGATCAGCAATATCAACATCAAAAGGATGTGCAAAAACAGGAATGCCGCCCGCATCATAAATAACTTCAACAGCGTCAAAAGGAGTTACTGTTTTACGCTGAACATATACGTTTGAATTGTCATTTATGTATTTGTTGTATGCTTCAATAACACTTGCAGTTCCTCCTGCATTTGTTATTGCTTTTGCAATATGAGGTCGTCCAATACTGCCGCCTGGTGCAACCTGCTTGGTTATACTATCATATGTTATTTTTATACCTTCCTTTTTAGAAAGTAGCGTTATTATTTCTTTTGTTTGTTTTACACGAGCCTGTTGCTGACTTTTTATTAATTTTTGAAAATCACTATTATGTAAATCCATAAAATATCCAAGAATATGAACTTCATATCCTTTGTAGATTGTATTAATTTCAACACCAGGTAAAATTTCTATAGATTTATCTTTTGCATATTCTCTGGCTATATCGTACGAAAGCACATTATCGTGATCGGTAATGGCTATTGCACCAAGCCCTACATCTAAAGCGGTATCGACAATTTTTTCGGGTGAAAAAGCGCCATCCGAATAAGATGTGTGGATATGTAAATCGACTTTCACTTCCTTATCCTTTCATAATCATATTTCCTCACTAATATATTTTTC
>CALUQL010000011.1 GCA_944322895.1 Candidatus Gastranaerophilales bacterium | reverse complement strand
TTCATAAAATTACTTACCATAAAATTTTAAAAAGTACTACTGCTATTGTACAGAAAATCAATGTAACTAAAGAAAATACAGTCACAATCTTGTTTTCATTCCATCCGCATAATTCAAAATGATGATGAATAGGACTCATCTTAAAAACTCTTTTGCCTGTCAATTTGAAGCTTGTTACTTGAATAATAACAGATAATGTTTCTATGCAAAAAACTATACCAATAAATAAAATCCAAAGTTCAAATTTGCCCATAACAGCAATTGTGCCTAATAATCCCCCTAAAGCTAAGGAGCCTGTATCTCCCATAAATACTTTCGCAGGGTATCTGTTATAATGCAAAAATGCTATTGCAGAACCTACTGTTGCAGCTGATATTATTGCTAAATCAGTATGACCTGTTATTGCACATATTACAGCACAAGCAGCCATTGCAACTGCTATATTTGATGATGCTAATCCGTCTAAACCGTCTGTTAGGTTAACTGCATTAGATACACCTGTCATAAAAAGAATTACAAAGAACGGATATATATAATGTAAATCTAAACTGTATTGACCTATGTTTAAATATGTTTGACCTGATATTGTCATATAAACAGCAGGAAGTATTGATATGGCAATTTGTAAAAACAGTTTGTTTCTTGGAGTTAATCCTGCTTTATTTGCTTTATGTTTTATTTTACCTATGTCATCACTTAAACCTGCAAGCATAAAAAAGAATAAAGTCATAAGTGTTATTAATGCGGCAGGAGTTAGTGATTGGTTCATTGTTAAAGCTGCTAATGATGCTAATATTACAGGTATTATTATAAATACGCCCCCTGTTGTTGGAGTGCCTGCTTTTTGTGCATGGCGTTCAGGTGCGTCATCTAAGATATATTGCGTGTACATTTTTTTCTTTAAAAAATCTATATATACAACTCCGAATAACAAAGTTAATACAATTGCAACAAGCATTGAAACTATAATTAATATGTTGAAATCCATGATTATTTATCGAGCTCCTCAATTATTTCTTCAAATTTCATAAATCGTGATGCTTTTAGTAAAATATTTGAACCTTTCGGTAGATTTTTTTTGATAAAATCAACTAAATCTTTTTTATCATCAAAGTGAAATGTTTTTTTATTTATCGGGTTTATATGTTTTGCAAGTTCGCCTATTGTTAGGACATAATCGCATTCAAATTGTTCTAAAAATTTACCTGTTTCACTATGGTATTCTTCTTCGTTTAATCCTAATTCACCCATATCACCCAAAACTACTGATTTTGGAGATTCAGTATACAATAAAAATGTTTTTATGGCTGCTTTAACAGATTCAGGATTTGAATTGTAGCTGTCGTTAATAATTTTAAAGCCTTTAACTTCTTTTATATCCCATCTTTTTTCAATCGGTACAAATTCTTCTAAGCCTTTTGCTATAATATCTGACGTTAGCCCTGTAAATAAACCTGCTTCTATCACGCTTAGAGCATTTTGTATATTATGTTCACCACCGACGTTAAGCTTGTATTCTTGATTTTTGTATTCAAATCGACAGCTTTTTGATGTCATTTCTTTTATTTCTAAATTTTTATCTTCCAAGCTGAAATAAACAGTTTGATGAGTTTTATCGTTTATTTGTTCTATAAGTTCATTTTTATGTGAAATTAAAATTCCTTTAGGATTTAAATATTTTGTAATCTCAAACTTTGCTTTTGCGATATTTAACAAAGAACCCAATCTACCAATATGTGCGCTTCCGACATTAACAATAACTGCAATATCCGGCTGAGCATATTTTGATAGAAGTTCTATTTCACCAAGTCCACGCATTCCCATTTCTACTATAAGATATTTTGTATCATTTTCTAATGAAGATAATGTTTGGCATAGTCCGATTTCGTTATTGTGATTTAAAATAGATTTTACAGTCTTCCCTGCATTCTTAAAAACACTGTACATCATTTCTTTTACAGTTGTTTTTCCGCTGCTGCCTGTTACTGCGATTGTATATGGTTTGATTTTGTTTTTATAGAAATTTGCAAGTTGAAGATATGCTTCTTTTGTGTCTTCTACATAAAGGATGAAAGCTGCTTTATTGAATATTTTAGTTTTATCTGATGTAAAATATCCTTTTGCACCTGAGTCTATTGCTTTTTCTATAAAATTAGAACCGTCAAATGATTCACCTTTTAGCGGAATATATATATCTCCAGCTTTTATTGTTCTTGTATCAGTTGAAAATTCAAATAAATTATTACTGTTTTCACTCTTTATAACTTCGGCATTTGTAGCCTTTAATATCTCGCCAAAATCAAGTTTCATATTATCCCCAATTCTTCAATAATTTTACCATAAAACATATGTTTCAACTCAATTGTTAAATTAAATGACCGTTTTTCTTTATTGTGGTAATCTTATTTAAAAAGAGAGGTAAAAATATGAGAGAATTTACTTATAAAATAAGATTAATTATCGCTATAATTATATTTGTTTCAATTATCAGTTCTGGGGTGTTTTTATTCTTAAATCCTCAAGTTTTACATAATCTTCCTATATTTAAGATTGGATTGATATCAGTTGTAACAATTCTTCTTGCAGCATTATTGTTTGGGCGCATAGGTTGTTCTTTAGTTTGTCCTTTCGGAATTTTTCAGGAAATAGTTTCTTTATTTTTTGACAGGCAAAATGAAAAAAGACCGAATTGGATTGGGAAATATATTATTTTATTACTCTTTTTTATTGTTTCTGGTATTTTCGCTGTTAAATATAAAAAAATTACAGATTTAAATATTCCTTTTATGTGTTTAGTATTTACTTTTAGTTTGTTCGTAATAACAGGGGTTCTTTCTGCTTTTAAAGACAGAATTTTTTGTACTCATATTTGTCCTTGCGGTACTTTAGTTGGTTTATTATCAAAAATTTCTTTATTTAAGTTAACTATAGATAAAGAAAAATGTGTATGCTGTGGAATTTGTGAGAGAAGTTGTCCTTCTTGCAGTGTTGAGTCGTTAGAAGAATCAATAGACAATGAAACCTGTGTTAAATGTTTAAAATGTATGAGTAATTGTCCAAAAGGTGCAATCGGTATAAGTTTTTTAAGAAGTAGAAAATAATTATGAATTTTCCAAATTTTGAAAATTTCGAAAAGTTTCTTGAAAGTGTAGATTTGGATTTAAAGAAAATTTTTGATTATCAAAAAGAATATATCTTTTGTAAAAAAGGTTGTTCTTTATGCTGTGAAAATGGTGACTATCCTTTGTCGGAATTGGAGTTTGAATATATAAAAATAGCTTATGATAATCTTGATAAAACGACCAGATTACAAATTGATAAAAATGTAGAAAAGATAAAAAGCGAGAAAAAAGAATTATATTGTTGTCCTTTTTTGATAAATAAAAGTTGCAGTATATATAATCATCGTCCGTTTGTTTGCAGAACATTTGGAGTTTTAACCGAAGATGCAAAAGGAAATCCTGCATATCCTTCGTGCGCAGTAAACGGTTTAAACTTTTCACAGATATATGATAAAGAAAAAAAACATTTATCTGCAGATTTAGTTGAAAAAGGCGGATTTCAGATATTCCCTAGGATATTTCGTCTAAATAATAAAGTAATAATGAATCTTCCTCTGGCAAAAGAATTGAATATTGATTTTGGTGAAGCTAAAAGATTAATAGACTTTTTTTGATTTTATGGAACTCCTAAATAAATCTTCCGTCAAAAATAATTAGTGAGAAGTGAGAGGGTTTATTATATGAGTATTCAATACCTTGAAGATTTATGTTGTGAGGAGAAATATCTTGATTATGATGACGAACAAGAAGAAATAGCTTCATTTAACAGTATTGTTTATAAAGATGATATCCTGCAAATGTATTTAAAAGATATTGGACGTACAAAGCTCTTGAGAAAAGGTGAAGAGCAAGAGTTGGGGAAGATTATAATGGAAGGGGATGGGCACGCCTCTTTAATTGCGAAGAAAAAACTTGTTCAGGCTAATTTAAGACTTGTTGTAAGTATTGCTAAAAAGTATACAGGGCAAGGTGTCTTATTTATGGATTTAGTTCAGGAAGGATCTTTGGGACTTATAAAAGCAGCTAATCGTTTTGATTATTCTAAAGGTTTTAAATTTTCAACTTATGCTACATGGTGGATTCGTCAAACTATTGCAAGAGCTATTGCAAATAATTCAAAAGTAATAAGAATTCCTGTGCATATGATAGATAAAATAAGACTTGTGAAAAGAGCTATTTTTGAATTGAATTATAATCTTGGACGAGAACCATTTGTTGAAGAAATAGCGAATAAATTAAGAATGCCTGTTAAACAAGTTGAAATAGTTCTGAATACAATTAAATTGGAACCTATTAGTTTAGATACCCCTATAGCAGATAATCTTTCTCTTGAAGATTATATTTCTGATGAGAATTATCTTTCGCCTGAAGTTAATACACAAGGAAGTATGCTTAGAATTTACATTGATAAGGTTCTAAATCATCTGACCCCAAAAGAAAGAAAAATTATAATAGGAAGGTTCGGTCTGGATGGTAATAAACCAAAAACACTTGAAGAATTGGGTAAAAATATGGGCTTTTCAAAAGAAAGAATTAGGCAGATAGAATGTATTGCATTAAGAAAATTACGTGCAGTTGAGAATATTAAACATTTAAAAGATTATCTTAATTGATTTTTATATAAAGCGTTTGTTAATTAATCCTTGTTCAAATCCCTTATAATATGCTAAAATAGTCCTTGTAGATTATCAGAGTACATTATTATAAGGGAATTTTACATGAATATTTTTAGTTTATTGCTTGGTAAACAGTATAACATTCTTACATATTTACCAGAAGCAGTTTTGGTTATTGATGAAACAGGTAAAATTCACTATGCAAATAAAAGAGCATTCAAACTTTTTGAAACTAATAAATTAAGAGGTAAAAATATTAATGAATACTTTATCATCAACTCTGACAACATCATCTCTAATAAAGATGAAGAAATTAAACAAATTCTTAAAATCGTTTCAGAAGAACAAAATACAAAAATTACAGATGTTAAAGTTACAGATGTTTCTTCAGGAAAGAAAAAACGATATATACTCACAATCATCGACAATACACAAGATCACTCATTGTTAGATCAGCTTATTACAGAACGTCAGGAACAAAAAATATTGAACCATACAAAAAATGTACTGTTGACAAAGATGTCTAATTATCTATGTTCTCCTCTTCATTCAATTGTTGGGTTTTCTCAAGCTATGCTTCAAGGACTCAGCGGTGAAATCAATGAAAAACAAACAAAGTATTTACAGATTATGAATTCTAATTCATCAGAATTATTGTTGTTCCTTGAAAAACTTATTGAATTATCTCAAGTTGAAGCAGATATTTATAAGTTTGATTATAACAATTTTGATGCAGCAGCTCTTTTGTCTGTTGTTACAAATGAGTTAAATGTTAAATTACAAAATAAAGATATAAAAGTAACTGTTAATACCTCTGATTTGGTAAAACAAAATTGTTATTCAGACAAGAATGTATTAAAAACCGTAATGTCTAATTTAATCTCAAATGCATTAGAATTGATTGAAACTGGTGCTATTAGCATAAATCTTTCTAATCCTATACCAGAATTTCTTTTGGCTAAGGGTTTTGAAATTGGAACTAATGTTAATGAAAAATCATATTTGATGTTTGAGGTGGCTTGTAAAGGGTTAGATGCTACTCTTTATAATAATGAAGATATATTTGATCCTTATGTTCAAGTTGAAAAAAACTCAAAGAAATATTTATTACAAAGTTTTCTTTTAGGTAGTACAAAAAAATATATAAATAAATTGAAAGGTGAAATTTGGATAAATAATCAATATGCTAATCAGGTTTCATTTGTATTTATAGTTCCTATAGAAAAGGCAGTTATAGAAGAAATTCAGGCTTAATTATGGCTCAAGTTGAATTAAAAAATGTTACTAAAATATATGATAAAAACAAAATCATAGATAATGTTAATTTGACTGTAAAAGATAAAGAATTTTTAGTTTTAGTCGGTTCTTCTGGCTGTGGTAAATCTACTTTGTTAAGAATGATAGCCGGACTAGAAGACATTACGCAAGGTGAAATTTATATTGATGATAAATGTGTAAATAATGTTCATCCTAAAGAAAGAGATATTGCTTTTGTTTTTCAAAATTATGCACTTTATCCGCATATGAGTGTATATGAAAATATGGCTTTCCCTTTAAAAATGCGAAAAATGTCTAAGAAAGATATTGATATAAAAGTAAAAGAAGCTGCCGAAATATTGAATTTAACAGACCTTTTGCAAAGAAAACCAAAGCAATTATCAGGTGGACAAAGGCAAAGAGTTGCACTGGGTAGAGCCATAGTACGTAATCCTAAAGTATTTTTGATGGATGAACCTTTATCAAACTTAGATGCAAAATTAAGAGTTCAAATGAGAGCTGAAATAAAAAAACTGCATAAGAAACTTCAAACAACTTTTATATATGTTACTCACGATCAAACAGAAGCTCTAACTATGGGCGATAGAATTGCTGTCATAGATAAAGGAGTAATTCAACAAATAGGAACTCCGCTTGAAGTTTATAATAATCCTGTTAATAAATTCGTTGGAGGATTTTTAGGATCTCCATCTATGAACTTTATTCCTTCTGAAATTTTAAACGGAAGTATAAAGATTAATTATTCAAGTTTTAACTTAACAGAAGAACAAAAAAATAAACTCTCAGGAAAAAGTAAAGTACTAGTTGCTATACGTCCTGAAAGTTTTAATTTATTAAATTCTAATTTCTCATTTGAGGTTAATGTTGATATATCTGAAATATTAGGTAATGAACAAATTGTGTATTTTAAAACAAACGAAATATTAAGTTCAGCAATTTTACCAACTAATGTTGATACTTCAAAACCTGTTAAATTATCAATTAATACAAATGATTTATTATTCTTTGATGTTGAAAACGAAATAAGAATATATTAATAAGTTATTCTTTTATAACAATTAAATTATTTGCAATTTTCATCTTGCAAGTAGGAAGAACAACATCTTGAAGCCCATTTGCAATACTTATTACACTACCTGCTTCTAATACTACATCTTCACCTTTGTAAGTAAAAGTATAATCTGTTTGTCTATCTGATCTGATAGTGATTTGACTCATGTCTTTCTCCTTAATCGATAATTCTTCTTCCTTCAATAGCTTTTGCTAAAGTGATTTCATCTGCATATTCCAAATCTGAACCTATAGGTAAACCAAAAGCAATTCTTGAGATTTTTATATTAAACGGTTTTAGTAATTTTGTTATATACATACTTGTAGCTTCTCCTTCAACAGAAGGACTTAAAGCTAAGATTACTTCATTAACATTTGTGTCTGTTACTCTTGTCAAGAGTTCTTTTATTCTTATATCTTCAACACCTATTCCATCTAGTGGAGACAATGTTCCTTGAAGTACGTGATATAAGCCTTTATATTCTCTTGTTTTTTCAATCGCAATTAAATCTTTTGTTTCTGCTACTACGCATATTACAGATTTGTCACGCCTATCGTCACTACATATTTCACAAGGATTTGAAGCTGACATATTAAAGCAGATACTACAATAATGAATGTTTTCTTTTGCTTCAACTAATACTTGTGAAAACCTCTGCACCTCAGATAATGGCATTTTTAACAAGTGAAAAGCCATCCTCTGAGCTGATTTTGGTCCGATGCCCGGAAACTTTTGGAAAAATTCAATAAGTTGTGCTAATGGTTTTGTATATTCCATTTTTAGAATAATCCGGGAATATTGATACCTGCAGGAACAATGCCTTTCATTTTATCTTGCATTTTCTTTTGAGCATCTGCAGTAGCTTGTTTCATTGCAGTTGTAATTAAATCTTCAAGCATTTCAACAGATTCATCATCTACTGCTTCAGGATTCTCTGCATTAATTGCCTGTTTTGTCAATTTTATTGATTTGAATTTGCCATGTCCGTCGCATATAACGGTAACGGCACCATTAGCAGCTTCTGCTTTGATTTCTGTTTCTGCTAAATCTTTTTGAGCATCTTGTAATCTTTTTTGCACTTGTTGTGCTTGTTTCATCATATTTGCTAAATTCATCATTTTAAACTCCGTATAACATAATCCCGTGCAAATATTATAAGACAAGCTTTTGTTCTTAGCAAGTAATTATTCCATTAATTCAGAAAGTCTCATTTCTCTTTTTCTTTTTGGTTTTGTTTTTGTAGTTGCGGATTTTTCTTTCATATGTTCAAAACCACATAAGCCTACAAACATCTTTTCGTTAGTGTCAAGCATAAAAATTTCTTTTACAAAATTTACTATTTCGTTCATATTATTCCTTTACCTCTCACATGTTTTATATTTTTATATAACTACTCTACAATTATTAAAGTTCATTTTTAACCTCCAATTATGCTATATTTATTTTTATGGAGAATTATTTAGAAATTAATTATGATAAGAACTTAAAAATGTTATTACAGGCTTTTTCATATTGTGAGGCCAATCTCAAACATGAAGAAATAATAAATGAACTTTCAGGGTGTGATGATTTAAAGAAACAATTATGTCTTATTGAGTTAAACACATTAATTTCTCAAGCGGAAGCAGATATTTTAGTTTCAAATTTAATTAACCAATCAGGACCAATAAGAGAAACTGCCTCGTTTAAAATCCTTGAATTTATCAAAGATGAAAAATATAGGCATTTATTTCAGAAACGAGAAAATTTAGATATTTTTGTAAAAGGAATAACTGATATAAACCCATCTGTATCTCGTAATGTTGTTGAGATAATTACTTATATTGACGATTGGAAATATTTATATAATTCAATTTTAATTGAGATTAAAACGACTCTTTCCAAGTTTGGCGATATGAAACAAGAACGCTCATATGTTACAAATAAGAAAAACTTTAATTTATATTGGAATCTTGAAGCAATAGTTAGTATATCTTCAAAACTTAAACCTGATAATTTATTATTAGAAATCCTTAGCCAAACGGCATTATCTAATGATTATACAATAAGAGAAAAAACAGCTAAAACAGCACAAGTATTAGCGAAGAAAAATGTTGAGTTTATAAAAATACTAAATATACTGAAAGATGATAGTAATATCTATGTACTTAAATATATGTGAAGACACTAATATTATGATATAATTCTTTTGTATTTTATGAGGATTTGTGTATGTTTTTTTCTCAATTTATAAAGTTTTTACGTTATTTTGGTGCCGGGTATCAATTTAAGTTATTATACATGTTGTTCTTATCTTTTATGATTAATCTTTTAGAGTTTCTAAGTATAGTTTTGGTATTTCCGTTTATTTTGATAATGGTAAATCCGGGAAGAGTTGTAAATAATCCTATTGCAATCTTTGTTGAACAAAATTTTCATGTACACGGAATAAACAATATGATTATATTTATAGGTTCTTTAATTGCAGGCGCAATTATAGTAAAGAATCTATATAGTATTTTGATTCAATACTGGCAAAGTAAAATGATTAGCCAGTGGGGGTTAGAAGTTAAAGAAAAAATGTTGGCTTATTTTCTTTATTCTCCTTATGAAACAGATATACAGCGTGGAGATAATAATATTATTAATAAAATAACAGTAAATATTGATGATATTATGCAATATTTTGTTTCTAAAGTCATTTCCTTTATATCAAACAGTTTTGTAATCCTGTTTGTCTTTTTAATATTGATGTTTCTGTTACCTTTATATACGCTTTTGGCTGTATTTTTCTTTTCGGTGGCAGGTTCTCTGCAAGCCGGTTTATTTAAAAAATGGAGCAATAAGCTTGCTGCAAAAAAAGAAAATCTTGTGAATGGGCCATATAGTTCTGTAATTAATAGTTTAACTTGTATTAAGGATATAAAAATTAACGGTTGTCAGAGGTACTTTTATGACCTTTATGCTGATATTTCTGCAAAGGTGATTCCTTATAATGAAAAAATTAATTTAAGTCCGGTGATTCCTCAATATATCATAGAAATAATTTTTATATTTACAATGACAATTTTATGCTTGGGAATTCTTGCTCAGTATGGAGAAAATCCAACGAATATACTTGTATCATTTGGTGTAGTTGCTATTGCAATATATAGAGTAGTTCCACAAGTATATAAAAATCAAGTTTATTTAAATTATATTAATCTTACGAAAGTAAAGGTTGATGATTTGTTCAAACTTTATGAACAATATTCATTATATGAATATTCGCAAGATAAGGATACAAAAGAAAAAATGTCTTTTGTAGAAAAAATCTCGGTTGAACAAATGAGTTATTCGTATGATAAGAAAGAGGATGTATTAAAAAATATAAATATAAATATAAAAAAAGGTGAATTTATTGGAATAGTTGGTTTATCCGGAGCCGGGAAAAGTACTTTTGTTGATTGTTTGCTTGGATTATTGGACTATAAAGGAAATATATATGTTGATAATGAACGTTTAAGTACTGACAACATACAAAAATTTAGGAATATAATTGGCTATGTTCCACAGAAAACTTGCACTGTCGAAGGTGATATATATGCAAATGTTGCTTGGGGGATAGAAAGAAAAGATATAGATAAAGACAAAGTTGATGAAGTTTTAAAAACAGCTCAATTATATGATCAATTAAAACAAACTGAAAATGGTTTGGAAATTGAACTAAAACAAGATGGCACAGGTTTATCGGGTGGGCAAATGCAAAGGATAGGAATTGCCAGAGCTTTATATAGAAATCCTGAAATTATAGTGCTTGATGAAGCTACAGCAAATTTGGATGTAAAAATAGAAAATAAACTGACAGATATTTTAGCAAATTTGAAAGGACAAAAGACTATCATTGCTATTGCACACAGATTAAGTACACTTGTTAATTGCGATAGAATAGCTTATATCAAAGATGGTACAATTGTTGATGTTGGAACATTCAAAGATTTAGCTTCTAAATACTCTGACTTTAAGGAAATCGTGAAATTATCTCGAATAAAACTTGAAGATGAAAATTAAAAAATAAAGTCATTGTAAAAAATGACTTTATTTTATTTCTTTATATAAAGTACTTGCTTCCTGTATAGATACATTGTTTGAAGGTATCTTTATTATTTTGACTTTTATTTCCGTATCAGCTTGCACGATAGTAATTATATCCCCTTCTTTAAGCTGTTTAGCAGGTTTTGCAATTATACCGTTAACATATATACGGCCTTGTTCTGAAACTTTGTTTGCTATAGTTCTTCGTTTTATTAATCTTGATACTTTTAAAAATTTATCTAATCTCATATGGTTATTATACCAGAAATAAAAAACGCCTCTTAAAAAGAGACGTTTTTTATTTTTATTTATTTTGTTGTTTCTCAAGTTTTTCAAGACGTTTTTCAAATTCTTTATTTTGGTCAAGTAACAATTTATTTTGGTTCTCAAGCTCTGTAATACGTTTATCCAAACCTGATATTTTGGCAGTTAAATCTTGTAATTTGGAACAAAGTTCCTTTATAGAATTAACCATCGCATAGAAGATTTCTTCAGTTTTTATTCTTAAGAAACCATCACTGCCTTCAATTACAGAATTTGGGAATACTTTTTGTAATTGTTGAGCTATAACACCAACATGAGGTGTATTATTTTTATCATCTTTATATGTATAGTTCTTTACTTCTAAAGCATTGATTTCTTTCAAGCCTGCTTTACTATCACTTAGAATATTCTTTTTTCTCTCATCGGACATTGTTGCTTTTAAGTTGTCAATTTCTTCCTTTATACCTTTTATTTCTGCTTTTATACCGCCAGTACTTGAAAATGTTCTTAAATCATTAATGTATATTTCATTATCATCAATATATATTTTACCGAATTTGATAACATTATCACTACCGGTTGATTTTAATGTGATTTTTCCTGGTGTTGTTAGTTGTAAACCACCTTGCAAATCAAACCATAAACTCCCTGGTATTGAACTCGAACTTACAAAGTTGATAAAAGCATTATCTTTTGTGATATTTATAAATGATTCTGTATTATTACCAAAATGGAATTTTAACCCTTCTCCAGCTGTGAGTTGAAGATATGGTACTTCTTCACTATTACCGATTTCTAATCGGTCATTGATTAACATAGTATATTTTGTTTCAGTAGGATAATCTGCCGTTGCCGGAGTTGTTGTATTCATTCTGAAAGCGCCATAATCAGTAGTACCATCTTCATGTGTTACAGGTGGGAAGTCAAATCTTAATATATTGTTGAAAGTTATGTCTGCCCATTTGTCTGATGTTGCTGGGTGATGCAAGTCGTATGCATTAATTCGAACTTCTTTGTCGTTTGCATTTGTACCAATACCACCGAAAACTAATGAAACAGAAGAATAATCGCTGCCGCCCCCTGTATCTCTAAGATTAAATTCAGCAGTACCAATTACTGCTTGACCTGAGGTTGGATCATATCCGTTATAATTGTTATTAGCACCGTAGTAGGAATTAAATCTGAAAGTTGGTTTTGCTCCGTTATAAGGTCTGAATTCAACTTTTCTAGCGTTAGCAATGAACTCTTTGTGTGCTGTAGGAAGCTGGTAAGAGCCTCCATCTCCCAATACAAGTGTACTATGTCCGCTAATAAGTGGAGTTTCATCGTTTTCTGTTGCGGTACCAATGAATATACCATAGTTTTCTTCAGTGCTTACGCTTGAAGCACCAACTGTAGTATTTGTTGTTCTTACATTGTTTCCGATACAGATATTGTTGTTTCCTGACTCTACATATCTGCAGGCCTTATCACCTATTACTGTATTATTGCTTCCAGTTGTAAGGTTACCAAGTGCAAGTCTTCCAATAGCTGTATTGCTGTCTCCATCAGTATTTCTTTTCAAAGATTGTGAGCCTATTGACGTATTAAAACGACCGGTTGCTCTTTGTTGTTGAGATAAAGCACCAATTGCTGTATTTTCATAAAATGCGTCATCAACAATGCTTTCTAATCTGCCCATTTCAAAAAGAGCTCCAAATCCGACCGCTGTATTGTATGAACCGCTTTCATTATATGATAAAGTTTTTTTGCCGATTGCGGTATTTCTAAAACCTTCTTTTGTTCTTAATAATGCGAAGTGACCTATTGCAGTATTTTCTCCGTTATTATTTTGATCGATATTTTGTAATGTTCCCATACCAAGTGCTATATTACCGGGGTCTAATGTTAAACGGCCCCCGTATTTTATATCTGCTGTTGTTGCTGTATCATCATTCTTCATTGTGAAAAATGAAATATGGGAATTCATAAAGTTTGAGTTATCATTTTGAATAGTTTTCTTTAATATGATAAATTTATCACCAAAATTACTGTATCGTAAATCCCCTGTGTTTATGTTTCCGATGTTTGCTCTTTTTGTACCAGTATTCGCCGTATCAGTGATATCATCAACTGCATCATCAATAACAGTGACATCTTGCATTATATCTGCAATACCTTCTTCTGCTTTTGGAATACTGGATAAACCTAAAATGGCACTCTGGTTACTTCCTGTACCAAAGTATGCATTATTCCCTTCATTGGTCCAACGCCAGATAGCTTCTCTATCAGCTCCTGCTTTTCTTGTTATAGTTGGTATTGCTGCTGATAATACAATACTGATGATTAATAGAGAAATCAATAACTCAGCAAGAGAAAACCCTTTTAATTTTTTATTCATTGCTTTTTTCTTTCCATTTTTTATAATCAAATCTTATATCTTCTATTTTAATTCCCAATTTTTTTGTTTTTTTATTCATAAAATCTATCAGTTTATTTTTGTTAAAGAGTAGTTCATTTGAGATGTATGAGTCTGCACAAATAATTGTTAAATTATTGTCGGAAGAAATTTCATAAACTTTAGAATATTTTGAAATTTTATTACCAACAACTTCCCTCCATAAAGCATTTAGTTCATTAACTACATTTTGTGAATCAGGATTGTAATTAAAATCAATTGTTTTTATTATATCTTCCAATAATTCAAAATTTGAATTGTTTATTCTTTTCATAATAAATAATTATATATTTTTTTTGGGGTACTTTCAAAAAAGTTAATGTTCTTAAACTTCTAGAATATCTTTTACTTTAGATATGATTTTTTTATGAATTTCTTTTTCACTTAGAGTTCCATCAATAGAAATAAACCCATATTCTTTTATCATTTTCTGGTATTCATCAAGACATTTACCTTGATAAATTTGAAAACTTTTATAAAAATCGCTGCTTAGACCAATATCTCTACCTGATTCCCAGTAATCTAAACCCGTAGTGCCAATAATTCTTTTTAATAGGATTTCAACAGGTACATCTAAATAGAACACCATATCTGGTTCCGGTGCATAATCATAAAGATTTTTTAACCATTCTATATTATGCCCTCTTACAACATCACGAGCGTATGCTGTATAAATATATCTGTCTAAAATAACTACAAATCCTGCTTTTAGTGCTGGAATTATTACCTGTTCAAGTCTATCTGCAAAATCTGCTGCATAAAGCAAGCTAAATGTTGTTGCATTTAATAAATTTCTGTCTTTTGCATCATTTATTGCATCAGCAATAAATTTAGATGTCTTCCACTCACTTACCATAACACCATATGATTGGTCTTCAATCCAACGCTTTAATCGCTCTATTTGTGTTGATTTACCTGAGCCGTCAGTTCCTTCTATTACTATTAATAAACCTTCGTAACCATGTTTTGATTTGTATTGTGTCATTTATAGAATAATTCCCTTTTTTGTTAATATTTTTTGAACTTCTTCTCTAAAAAATACTTGCTTTTTATGAATACTTTCGTTTGCATCAATTTCAACTAAATCGTATTCTTCTATCATTTTTTTGTATTCGTCATTGACTCTTTTTTGAAAAATCTTATAGCTTTCATACGGATCATTACTTATTTTTAAGTCCATACCTGCTTCATAAAATTTGGGAGAACGATTAGAACAGATTCTTTCTAAGGATACATCTTCAGATACTCTAAAATATAAGGTCAAGTCAGGTTTTACTGCAAAACCATAAACTTTTCTGACCCAATCTCTATCTACGCCTCTTGCAACATCTCTTGCAAAGGCTGTATAGACGTATCTGTCTGCTAAAACAATAAAACCTGCTTTTAATGCCGGAATGATGATTTGTTCCAATCTATCTGCAAAGTCTACAGCATGCAATAGAGAGAATGTTCTTGGACTTAAAAGATTTTTCTTTTTTGCAAGCTTTGTTGTCTGGGAAATCAAGTCTGATGAATTCCATTCCGTAAAAATAACATCCTGTTTTCTTGATTTTAACCAATCTCTAAGTATTGCAAGCTGGGTTGATTTGCCTGAACCATCTATACCTTCAACGCAAATAAGCACTCCAGACAAATTATGAGGTTGATTGAGCCTTGATTTATATTTCATAATTATGATTTTCCTCTTTCAACAATAATAGCATAAATTATGACTTTTAAGCTTTCTTTTTTAATGCAAGTATAATGTTAAATGTAACAAAATGTTACAAGTGTATATTGTACACGTTATTAAAATAATAACTTGTGGAAATTACATGTGTAGAGGGTATTAAAGTTATATAGTGATAAATAAGTGTTTTCTCTCTCTTATTCCTCTCTCTGATATAAAGTGAACTTAACCGATGACAATCGGTTTTTTTATTTTATGAAGAATATTTTATATATTTGAAACATATAAGATGATACTAAAGAATATTTTTCCCTTCACTTGAATACATTTTGGATCGTGTATTTTTAATATCGGATAAAATTTCAAAGTCTTTAGTTTTTGTTAATAAATTAATTGAAGAAAGAAGTTTTTCGATTGCGGTATTTATGTTTGAAGAGTTATAAAGTTTCATATCTTGAGCCATTTCAAGATTAGACATACTAAGTCTTGTCATGTCTCTAAAACCGCTTGAAGCTAGCTTTAGAGCAAGAGAATTATTTTGGGTGCAATGAAACAATGCTTGAGAAACAATTAAAGGCATATGACTTATTAGAGCAACTGCTTCATCATGTTCTTTTGCGGATGTAATAATTATATCCGCACCTGTTTCAGTGATTATGTTTTCAACAAGTTTAATATCAGAATCATTTACTGTTTCACTTGGTGTTAAGACCCATTTTGCTCCGCAAAAGAGTTCTTTAAAAGAAGCATTAAAACCATTAAATTCTGTTCCTGCCATTGGATGTGAACCGATGAATTTATATGGTCTTTTTTTTACCATAATGAATTCTTTAACACTGGCACAATCAAGAACAATACAATTTTTACTTACTATATTCTCTAATTTATCAAGTATATCAAGTGTTTTATTAATAGGCGAAGCTACAAATATAATTTCACAATCTTTTAACGATTCTATATCGTCAGATGAATTTTTTGTGTATTTTCTTGCTTTTTCAACAGTATCTTTATTTCTGGTTACAGTATAAATTGTATTATCTGTTTCTGATAATGCTTTTAATAAAGAGCCGCCAATTAAACCTAAGCTTATTATTCCTATTTTCATATTGTCCTCAATATCAGATTACCATTATAAATGAAATTGTTAAAAATTGTTAACAAATATTCATAAATTTGCGTAGTATTCAATTATATGTAATAATACAGATAAATTAATAGTCTAACCATTCCTTTCTTGACTTATGCGGCTTTAGGTCGCATTTTATTTTTATAAATAAAAAACCATCCGTTAGAAGAATGGTTTTTATTAATTATTTATAGAATTTTTATATTGTTATACAGTTACATTAAAAGGATTTGTTGCATTGAGGTTTTCAATTTCTTGAGATTGAGTTATATCGGAAATAGTAGTATTTTCAGTAATTTCTTTTGTGTTTTCTTTGTTTTGTTGTTCGTTAGCAATTTCTCTTTCTGATTTTCCTGTTATAGCTTTTGTTAATTTACCAGCAGCAAATGAACCTAACATACCACCAACAAAACCGCAAACAGCACCTACAGCAGTACCAATACCCGGACAAATAGCAGTACCTATTGCACTACCCAGAGCCATACCGGCTTGTTCTCCTGCAATGAATCCGGCTGTATCACCTAAAACTTTAATTGTAGATTTTCCAAGTTGTTTTAACCCTTTTTCTGTTCCGAGTTCTTTGAAAGTTGGTATAACTTCTGTAACACCTTCTATTATACCGCTAAACACAACCATAAAGCCTGCACCGGATGATTTCATAAATTTAGAAATATTTCCGAATTTACCTTTTGTAAGCTTGTTTAGTTTTGTTCCAATTTTACCAAGTTTTGCAGTTGAATTTGCACTTCCGGTTGTGATTGCAATCCTTGAATCTACAGCTTTTTCAGTTTTGCTTATACAGTCTGCAATAGCTTTTTGAGATTTTGTTTCTGCTTTATGCGCTAATGTTTCTGCTATTTTACTGCCTGGTTTTTTTGCTGCTTTATCTGCCAATTTTTTAGCTTTTTCTGCAAGTTTTGCAGCTTTTGCTTTAGCTTTTACAGCAGCTTTTTCATCCATATATACAAATTTACTTTGATTTGCATGTTTTATATAATCAGCAATTCTTGTAGAAAGTTTACCGTCACCTTTTAATAGTTTGCTTAATGCTTCTTTATCAGCTTGTCCTAATATTTTTAAGTTTGCATTACCAAAAGTTCCATTTACTTTTTTGTTTCTAAAAAGAAAATTTAATAAAGGTATACCTTCAAAGAATAAGGCGCTTGATGCTGCACTTTTTGTTGTACTTGAAAAAGTATCAGGGACTTCTTGTAGTGTTTCAGTTCCTGCATATTGAGCTAATTTTTTTATATCTGATTCTTTTACAGGTTGTTGATTTATAACGTTTGTTGAACTTATTGCACTTACCATAAATAATACCAAATCCTTTTCTACACATGTTAATAAAGTATTTTTAAGGGTATGAATTTACTAATTAATACCAGAATTGTAAATTTTGTTAAGAAAATAAAAATTATAAAATTAGAAATAAGTTATAGTTCAAATCCAACATATTAAAATACTAGATATAGAGTATTGTTTTTTGTTTGTAATACGTTTAAGATTTCCTATGGCGTGGTAAATTATGAATATTGGTGTCTTTTATAAAGGTAAGCGAGGAAATATGAAGAAATTTTTTATATTAATGATGTTATTTTCTTTTATTTCGGTAATGCCGTGCTTCGCTCTAAAAATTATTGTTAACGAAAGTACGGATAGAACAGTTCCTTCAAGAAGTAGTTCTCCTTCTGAATTATATGAAGATTATAATGAGCAAGAGTATACTGAAGAAACAGAGCATAATGAAGAACAACAATCTAATATAAACCAAAGTGTATACAACGATGAAAAATATGAGCAAGTTTATAGACCATTGCTAGGTGCGAATATTCGTCCTGAATTAGTTGGTACTACTTGGGGATATGCTGTTAATAATGCTCAAACTAATAAAGAAGAACATATACAGCCTGTTAATAATGTGAATAATGAAACAAACCAAGGGAAAGAAATATTAGTAAAAAGATTCCTAAGAGAAGCTGCTGATTACTATGTTATAGATACGATAAATAGACCCGATGAAGCCGTTCCGGCTGGTTTTGAAGAAATTGTCCAAGACTAGATAATTTTAAAGATTTAAAAGGCTCTTTCCTAATAAACGGAAAGAGCCTTTTTTACTTTTCTTTTATGCAAAAAAAAAGGAACTTTTTAGGGTTCCTCTGAAATCTTTTTCAATTTCCTCGTGTGTTAGTAAAGGTAGTAAGTAAGGTAAGTATGAATATAAAATTTAAAATTGGTATCTTAATTAAAACTTAATTGAATCCTCGTATTTATATAAAGTATTTTTTACTTTGCAAATTGCCCTATTTATTTAAAAATTAATATATCTTTACAAAAAATTTATAATCTTGTTTACTGATACAATGTATATATATTGATATAGATTAGTTAGGAAGATTATGGCTCAGATAATAGTTGTTTCGGATAATAATGATACACAAAAAGAAATAGAAACACTGGGACTCAAAGCTCCATATATATTAAACTTTATTTCAGATATAGAAATGTTTGAAGATGTTATAAAAAATGATAAAGCTGATGTTATTATTTTTGATTGTGCTTCGAAAAATATAGATATAGTTGAATTAGTAAGAAAAATGAAAATTTCTATGCAGACGAAAGATATTCGTTCTGTAATGCTTCTCCCCGAAAAAAATATTAATTATGATGTTTTAAAATATGTAAATTCGTATATAAAAAGGCCATTAGAAAAAAATCTATTAACGGCAACATTAGATTCAGCTTTGCAGTTAAGGGAGACATTTAGAGTTCTTTCTAAAAACAATAATGATTTAGCTAAAAGTTTATATCAGTTGAATGTTCTATATAATACCAGTACACAATTAGCAGGATCTTTGGATAAGACTAAATTAATTGAAATTATGACGGATGGTTTAGAACAAAGCTTGTCATTATCGTTATGTTATGCCTTAATTTTAAATGAAGTAAATGATATAAAATTAATAATAAAGTCTCTTTTTCCTATTTCTCAAAGATTAGAAAATGCAATAAAATTAAGAGCATTGTTAAATTATAAAAATTTATTTTCTATTAACCCTTATATAGAAGACATAGAGGTTGTCAAATATAATAAGGATAAATTTGGTGAATATGATTTAAATGTATTTGGGTATGATAATCTTTTTGCCCCAATAAATATAAAGAATAAGTTTTATGGCATTATTGAGGTATTCAGAGAATCTGATTTTGCTCAAGATGATACAAAGTGTTTCACTACACTTGTAAAACAAGTTTCACTTCCTTTAGAGAGTGCTATTTTATATGAAGAAATTAAAGATACAAATATAAAACTAGAAAAATTGGAAAGATTGAAATCAGAATTTATTTCTATAGTTTCTCATGAATTAAGAACTCCATTGACTTCAATAAATAGTGCTTTAGATATTATCTTAAAAGGTACAACCGGTGAAATAAATGATGCAATGGAAAAATTTTTGAATTTAGCGAAACGAAATGTTACAAGACTTTCAGCAATAATATACGACTTATTGGATTTATCCAAGATAGAAGCAGGGAAAATGGAATTTCGTTTTGAAAGAACAAATATAAATTTGCCTGTAGAATTAGTAAAAAATACGCTTGAGAGCTGGGCTAAGGAGCAAAATATTACTATTAATCTTGATTTAGATACTTCATTGCCCAATGTGTATATAGATACACAAAGAATGGAACAGATTGTAACCAATTTAATTTCAAATGCAATAAAGTTTACAAAAGAGAACGGTACTATAGATGTTGTAACATCAATGATTTCTGCAGAAGATATAAAAAATAATAAATTTTTTAATGTAATTCCTGAAAATTTAAGTAAAGAATATGTTCAAATATCAGTAAAGGACAATGGTATAGGTATTGCAAGAGAAAATTGGGGAAAAGTGTTTGAGCAATTTAAACAAATAGAAAATTCATTGAGTAGAAAAGTTGGCGGTTCAGGTTTGGGATTACCTATAGCAAAGCGTTTAATGGATGTTCATAAAGGGTTTATTTGGTTAGATAGTGAAATTAATAAAGGTTCAACATTTTATCTGGCTATACCTATAATGTCAGAGAAGGAAATATTTGAGCTTTCTTTAGAACAGGATATGCAAAAAGCGAAACAGGAACATATAAATATATCATTGATATCGTTATCTGAAAAAATAGTTGAAGGAAAGTCTTTAATAGATAAAATATTAGCAGAAGATGTAGTAAGAAAAACCTCTGTCTGTAAAGAATGTTTCATTAGTGAAAAGGATAGAAGGAATTATTATTTTTATTCAGTTGACATGGATTCATTTGTGCACGATTTTGAAGTCAGAAAACTTCAGACATATATAAATTCAAATTCATATGAGTTTCAAGATTGTGATATATTATACTCATCAGCATTATATCCGCAAGATGGTGAACAATTGGTTGATTTAATTGGAAAGCTGAATAATTTTCAAAAGGGGATATAGATGAAAAAGATATTAATAGTTGATGATGAAGCAGATATAATAGAAATATTGCAGTTTGTATTAGAAACTGAAGGTTTTCAATGCTTTACTGCATATGACGGAGAAACCGGATTAAATCTAGCTCGCGAGATTCATCCGGATTTAATTATATTGGATGTAATGATGCCAAAGATTAACGGATATAAAATAAGTCGACTATTAAAATATGATAATAAATATAAAGACATACCAATTTTAATGATAACGGCACGTTCTCAAGAAGAAGATAAAATTATCGGAGAAGAAACAGGTGCTGATGAATATATAACAAAGCCATTTAATGTTGATTATGTTGTAGAAAAAGTAAAGAGTTATTTGGAGTGTTAGTAAATGGAATTAGTTACTAATAAAACTCTTGAAAAATTAAAATATGATTTGGTGCGTGATGGGCTTGTAAGTTATGAAGATATTGAAAGGGCGCAAGAGCTAGCTGATTCTCAAAAAGTAAATATAGGGCAGATATTGATAAAGTCTAATTTGATCTCAGAAGAAAAGTTGCTAAAGTTTTTGGAAAGTAAACTTCATATTCCATATGTTGATTTGAAAGATTATACTTTGGATAAGAAATGTTTGGCTTATATAAATTTTAATGATGCTCAAAAGTATAAAATTATCCCATTATTTAAAATAGAGAATGTTTTAACGGTTGCTATGGCAGATCCTTTAGATTTGTTTGCAATAGACAAGATTGTTGAAAAGACAGGTTGTGATATTGAACCTGTTATTTCAGCAGAAACATCCGTATTAAAGAAAATTGAAGAATATTATAAAACAGATAGTTCTGTTGGTGAAATTAACATAGAAAGTTCGGAAAATAAGTTTGATTGGCAAGAGGAACTACATAATGATGTTCTTTCAGATGAGCATATTCAAATATTAATTCGAGCAATATTAAAGCAAGCAATCCTAAATAAAGTTCATGAATTATTCTTTGAGCATATACCAAACGGGCTTACGGTTAATTTTAGACAAGGAACGGAAATTGTTGAGACTGGACAGATCCCATCAGTATTAGTTGTTCCTTTTATATCAAAATTAAAAACATTGTCGTCTTTAGATGCAAGTGTTTGTGAGCTTCCGCAATTGGGTAAATTAGTTTTTAAAGTAGATGATATTCTTTTAACTGCAAGTATATCAGCATTCCCAACAATTAATGGAGAAAGAATTTCTTTAAAGATATATAAACCTCCAAAGTTACTTTCTGAAATAGGTTTAACTGATATCCAAATTGAGATTATAAAAAAAGCTACGGAGATTCCGGGCGTTATATTGGTATGTGGTTCTTCTCTTGCCGGTAAAACACATATAATTTATTCTATATTGTCTGCACTATCCGGTTCAAATCGAAATATAATGACGTTGGAATCAATTTCGAAATATAATCTAGAGAATGTAAATCAGTGTGAGTTAAATGAAAACATTGGCTTTAATATTGATAAAGCTATGAGGTTTATTGAATTTCAGTCTCCGGATTTGATATATTTCGAAGGGATTACAAGTAAATCTGCGCTAGATTACTTTAGTTCATTGGTTTTTAAGGACAAAGTTCTCATTACTGAATTTTTAGCAGATAATATGGCAGATTTGAACAAGAAACTTTCATATAGTGATTTTGAAATGTTCAAACCTTTAATTTCGTGTATTATTTTTGTCCATAATCCAGATAGAATTGAAGTATTGGACATAGATGATTTAAATAAGTTTATAAAATAAGATTTCTCATATAAGATGTAACATTATTTTAACATAGCTGTGGATAATCAATAAAAAAATATTTTCAGGGTTTAAGCTTAGTGGGAATGTAAAGGGCAAAACTCATGAAAATATCAAAAGTAACAAGTTTTAAGTCTGAAAAAGGAATTGGTTTCAATCAAAAAAAAGTAAATTTAGAAAATAATAAGAACAGAGTCAATATAACAAACCCTTCACTTTTATTTCAGCCTTATATAGGTAGAGATATTGTATCTTTTGGGGGAAGAAGATATAGTGAAACGTTAAAAGATAATTACTATCAACTACCAACAGGATGTTATCCTGATGCATTCCAGATAGATGCGGGAAAATCATTAAATGAAGGCAAGACTGTTCTTGTCGAAGCTCCAACAGGAACAGGTAAAACAGCAATTGCATATTATGCATCCACAAGAAATATGGCAGATGGAAAGAAAACGTTTTATACAGCACCGTTAAAGGCATTGAGTAATCAGAAGTTAAATGAGTTTAAGAATATATACGGTGAAGAAAATATAGGTATATTAACAGGAGACAGAAGAGAAAACGTAGAAGCTCCGATTTTGATAATGACAACTGAAGTATACAGAAATATGGCGTTATCAAATTTATATGGGGAAGACAATCCTTTAATGAGAAACTTGGGTACTGTAATATTCGACGAGTTCCATTATTTGGGCGATAAAGACAGAGGTCCTGTATGGGAAGAGTCCATAATGTTCACACCAAAAGATGTCCAAACATTAGAGTTGAGTGCTACAATAGGGAACCCGAAAGCTTTAAGGAGTTGGATAGGAAGTTTAAACGGAACAGATAATGTTGCATTAGTATCTATTCCTTCAGAAGCAAGACATGTTCCTTTATCTTTTGATATGCTTACCACCCAAGCATATGAAAAAGCCGAAAAAAGAATAGAAAAGGCTATCAGAAGAGGAGAAACTCCTGATTTTGAAGACACGTTAAAAGTAAAGAAACCAAAACTAAGTGATTTTAAATTAGCAGTTGAACAATTACAAAAAGAAGAAAAGTTACCTGCAATATTCTTTATATTCAGTAAAAAATATTCAAGAGAAGTGCTTGAATATATGGGAAAAGAAGGTGCTGATTTAACAACTCAAGCTGAAAAAGAAGAAATAAAAAGAATAGTAGACAAATATTCTGCAGAGAAATATATAGGTGCAGACTTAGATAATAAAGCTTTAGAAAAAGGGTATGCGATACATAACTCAGGAATAATACCTGGGCAAAAAGAATTAATAGAAGAATTATTCCAGAAGAAGTTGTTAAAAGCAGTAATAGCAACAGAAACATTGGCAGCAGGTATAAATATGCCTGCAAAGACAGTTGTAATATCAAGCCCATATAAACCTTGTGATGAAGGTGAAGATGTGGGAAAACTTCTTTCAGAAAATAAGGTAAAAATAGAAGAAAGAGATGAGACGGAAGAAATATCTGTACAAACAGGAGAGCAATCGGCAGATAAAAAGGAAGAAAGAGAAAAAACTCCTGTAAGAATGCTTTCTGCAAATGAATTCAAGCAAATGTCAGGAAGAGCGGGAAGAAGAGGTATAGATACAATAGGATATGTATATACAATGCCGACAGATAGGGCATCAGAACAAGATTTTTTGTATCTTGAAGCAGTGGATTGTGATCCGATTGAAAGTAATTATAATCCTGATTATTCATTCTTATCCGGTTATTATGAGCACAATGTAAATGATAAAGGGTTGCCTGATATATTCGGTAAAACGTTTTATGCATATAGTGATGATGAAAATCAAAGAAAATCAAAAATAGATGAATTAATGGAAATAAGCTCAAGAAAGAGGAATATATTACTTTCAAGAGGTTTCTTAATTGAAGAAGACGGAATTATTGAGCCTACATTATTAGCCAAAATGGCATCAAAAGTTAAAGGGTATGATACGTTAACGCTTGTTGAAGCTATTTCTTCAAAAGTATTTGAAGGATTATCACCACAGGGTTTAGCAATGATTGCATCAAGTATGGCGTTGCCTGCAAAATCAAATGAGACCGCAATTGGATACGATACAGATTTATCATATATTTTTGAAAAAACTGCAGAAGGTTTAGGAAATATTCAGCAGAAGTTATCTAGTTCAGTGGCATCAATGCTTGCAAAATTTGGAAAAACAATGGAAAGTTTTGCGAGTTATGAAGATATGTTGAAATTTGTAGAGGGGATAGAAAAACCTGATATTTCAGCAGAAGAGATAAAATCGGCAATGAACGAACTTGAGCTAAAAAGAGCAAAAATGTATAAAATAATGAAAACAACAGGCAATTATTCAATAGATGAAATTGTCGGAGCTTTAAAGCGTGGAGAAGTTGTGCCTACAAAGGTATTAGAATCAAATTTATCTGCAGTTCAAACATACAAGAAAAGAATAAATACAAGAACAATCGATGATTATATTGAAAAGTTAAATTCAGAACTTGCAGGCATGGATACAACATCAAAAGGGAATAAAGCGAAAGCTCGAATAGAAAGAAAACGTAAAGAAGTTGAAGCATCTATCCAAACAGCAGAAAATATGAGATATCTGGAGGAAAATATTCCAGATGCATTGGCTGCAAACCATCAATTTATAAAAAAGAACCCTCCAAGCCAAGTAAAAGAAGATTATAATGATGCAGAGATGGCATACCTTAAGTTAACAATGAAGGATATGTTAATAAGCAGAATAAAAGCATTGCAGGCATTAGAAGAAAGTGAAGTAGAAGAAGGTAATTCAGATATAACAAGCTATGATTCAAGAAAAGTTAACAGTGTATTTAAGAAGTTATTGAAGAAATCTGCTGAAATATATAATGAGGAAATAGATAAAGGAATAAATCCGGGATATAGCCGTTATAATAAGGACGCTGCACAAATGGCATATATGTGGACAAGTTTAAATAATTCAAATCCATATGACAGTATGTCAAACTGGTCTCAATTAATAAGAACAGTAGGTGAAAAAGCAGATGAAGGAACAATATACAGAAATATAATGCAGACAGCAGACTTATTAAGTCAGATTGGAGAAATAGCAGAAGTTGGAGTAAGAGATTCAAAAAGTGAAGAAGACAGGGCGTATTATTCATCACTAAAAGATACAGCAACAGAAGCAAGAATGTTATTGATGAATGAGCCTGTAAAAATGTAAAAACAAAAAAGAAGAGGGGGTAATAAAACGTATACAGATGGTTAACACATAGTCTGTATACGTTTTTAACGTTTGTCAAGAAATTTACACAAAAATAAAGAAATATTAAGAAAAAAAGAGAAAAAGAGAAAATACTGGTTGACTATGGAATATGTTTGACATAGAGTTAATATGCTAAGTGGTAAAATGTATTACCATAAGCGAAAGTCAATACACAAAAGGAAGTAGAAATGAACGAAAGCAAGCAACAAAGAATGAGAGTTTGTTTGAAAGCATACGATCATAAGTTAATCGACTTATCTGCAAGCAAAATTGTAGAAGTTGTAAAGAGAAGCGAAGCTAGAGTAGCTGGCCCGATTCCATTACCAACAAAACGTCGATTATATTGTGTACTTCGCTCACCTCACGTAGACAAGAAGTCAAGAGAACATTTTGAGATGAGAATACACAAAAGAATCATAGATATCTATGATCCGACTGCTCAAATAACAGAAGAACTTACAAGAATTGATTTGCCTGCCGGAGTAGATATCGTGGTTAAACTTTAAGAAGATTTAACAGCACATACAATTTAATAGAGGGAGACTCCATAAATTGAATGTGATCTACGAGGCAAGTAGAAAAACGTAGCGCTCACAAAAGAAAGGTGAAATATGACACTGGGAGTAATAGGTGAAAAACTTGGGATGACACAAGTATTTGACGAACAAGGACTTGCAATTCCCGTAACAGTAATAAAAGTTGATCCGTTAACAGTAACACAAGTAAAAACTGTTGATTCAGACGGTTACAATGCGATTCAAGTGGGTGTAGTACCTGCAAAGGAAAAACATTTAACAAAAGCTGAAATAGGACATTTTAAGAAAAACGGATTAGAAAATTTCAGACATTTACAAGAATTCAGATTAGATAATCCTGAAGCATATACAGTAGGTCAAAAGATAGATTTATCTGTATTAACAGAAGGCACAAAAGTAGATGTAACAGGAACATCAATCGGAAAAGGATTTCAAGGTACAGTAAAGAGATGGAATTTTGGACGTGGACCAATGGCACACGGTTCAAAGAACCATAGAGAACCCGGTTCAATCGGAGCTGGTACAACACCAGGACGTGTAATAAAAGGCAAAAGAATGGCCGGAAACATGGGTAACGAAAGAGTAACAATAACAAAACTTACAGTAGTAAGAGTAGACAGCGAAAACAATTTGTTATTGGTAAAAGGTTCAGTACCTGGTCCTGAAGGAAAATTAGTAACAGTTGTACCATCAAGAGTTAAATGGAACTAACTCGGAGTTCAATTAAAAGGAAAAAGAAATTATGACAAAAGAAGTTTCAATATTAAGTACAAGCGGAAAGCAAGTCGGACAAATTGCTCTTGATGAAAAAGTATTCGGAGTAGAACCGAATTTGCATGTAATGCATATGGCATTAAGAAGACAACTAAGTAACGCAAGAAGCGGGAATGCTTGTGCAAAAACAAGAGCAGAAGTATCAGGTGGCGGAAGAAAACCATGGAAGCAAAAAGGAACTGGTAGAGCCAGAGCTGGTTCATTAAGATCTCCATTGTTCGCAGGTGGTGGTGTAGTATTTGGACCAAAACCAAGAGACTACGAATTTTCAATGCCACAAAAGGCTAGAAGACTAGCATTAAGATCCGCATTATCAGCAAGATTAGATAATACTGTTTTAGTAAAAGATTTTTCAGAAATTACTGAAGCTAAAACAAAAATGGTAGCAGAGTCATTAAAGGCATTAAAAGTAGAAGGAAAGATTTTAATAATAGCTAATACAAAGGCAGCAGAAAACGGTCAATTAGAATTAGCAGCAAGAAATCTTCCAAATGTAAAAATCATATTACCTTCAAATTTGAATGTAAAAGATTTATTAGAAGCAGACAGCTTAGTAATGACAGAAGCAGCAATATTAGAAATAACTGAGAGGTTATCAAAATAATGAGTACAATGAAGCAAAACAAAGAAAGATTATACGATATCATTAAGAGACCTATAATCACAGAAAAATCAATGACTGTAGCAGCATTATCTCAATATACATTTGAAGTAGCAAAAGATGCAACAAAAGTAGAGATTGCACAAGCTATAGAGTTGGCATTTCCTAACAGAAAAGTAACAAAAGTAAGAACGGTATATATGCCGTCACACGCAAAAAGAGTAGGATATTCAGTTGGAAGAACTCAATCAAGCAAAAAAGCGATAGTAACAATCGAAGGCGATCCAATTGAAGAATTAGCAGGAGTGTAAGCAAATGGGTATCAGAAAAATTAATCCGACATCTCCGGGACAAAGAGGAATGACAAAAAGTGATTTTGCGGAAGTAACAACATCAACTCCTGAAAAGTCATTATTAAAGCCTATGAGAAAGAAAGCCGGAAGAAACAATACGGGAAGAATTACATGCCGTCATAAAGGCGGAGGACATAAACAGGCATACAGAGTTATTGATTTCAAAAGAGATAAATTCGGTATACCAGGAACAGTAAAAACTGTAGAATATGATCCAAACAGAAATGTAAGAATTTCATTAGTAGTATATGCAGATGGTGAAAAGAGATATATATTAACTCCACATGATTTAAAAGTAGGTGACACAATATTATCAGGACCTGAAGCAGAAATACAAGTAGGGAATGCACTTCCATTAGAATTAATCCCATTAGGTACAATAATTCACAACGTAGAATTAATACCTGGACGTGGAGCAAAAATGGTAAGAACAGCAGGAGCCGGTGCACAATTAATGGCAAAAGACGGCAACTACGTAACAATAAAAATGCCAAGTTCAGAAATGAGAATGGTAAGAAAAGAATGTTTAGCAACAATCGGCGTTTTAGGTAATGCAGAGTTCAAAAACCTAAAGATAGGTAAAGCAGGACGTACACGTCACTTAGGTATCAGACCAACAGTACGTGGTGTAACAATGAACCCTTGTGATCACCCACACGGTGGTGGTGAAGGTAAAACCGGACCAGGAGGAAATCCAAAAACACCTTGGGGTAAACCTGCATTAGGTCGTAAGACAAGAAAAGTAAAAAAAGCATCTAGCAAGTTAATTGTTAGAAGAAGAAAACGCTAATAAAGGAGATAATTAATGACACGTTCACTAAAAAAGGGTGTATATGTACACGACTCTTTAAAAGCAAAAATAGATAAATTAAATGCTAATAAAGAAAAGAGAGTAATTAAGACTTGGTCAAGAGCGTCTATGATTACTCCTGAAAATCCAGATATGGTAGGCCACACGATAGCAGTATATAACGGTAAAACTCACGTGCCGGTATATATATCAGAACCAATGGTAGGACATAGATTAGGTGAATTTGCACCTACAAGAATGTTCAGAGGCCACGCAGGGCAAGATAAAACAGCGAAAAGGAAATAGATTATGGAAGCTAAGGCAAGACAAACAGATATAACAATGCCTGCAAGAAAATTACGTAGAGTAATCAATCTTGTAAGAGGCAAATCAGCAGCAGACGCTTTAAGTATGTTGAAGTTTATGCCATATTTTGCCGCTCGTGTAGTAGAAAAGAACATCACAGCAGCAGTGGCAAATGCGACAGAGAAGTTTGGTGCTACAGCAGAAGCATTAAAAGTTTCTGAAATATACGCAGATGAATCAAGAACACTTAAAAGAGGTAAACCGAGAGCTCAAGGTAGAATATATTCAAGAGTAAAACGTACATCTCATTTAACTGTTAAAGTAACAAAAGAATCGAAGTAGAAGGTAATAGACATGGGACAAAAGACACATCCAACCGGATTTAGAGTAGGAATAATTCAACCTTGGTTCAGCACATGGTTTTCAAAAAAAGATTATCCTGAGTTTGTTGCAGAAGATGCTAAGATCAGAAAGTTTGTAAAGAAGAGACTTTATGCAGCTGGCATTTCAAGAATATTAATTGCAAGAAAAGCACAAAATGTTACAGTAACAGTTGTAACAGCGAAACCAGGTATAGTAGTAGGCCGTGGTGGTCAAGGTATTGATGAATTAAGGCAAGCGGTTGCAAAATTAATAAATAAGACAGTAACGATAGACGTAGTTGAAGTTGCAAGAGTAGATATAGATTCTCAATTAGTAGCAGAATCAATTGCATTACAATTAGAAAAACGTGTAGCGTTCAGAAGAGCAATGAAGCAAGCAATGCAAAGAGCAATGCGTGGTGGAGCTCAAGGAATAAAAGTTATGGTATCAGGTCGTTTAGGCGGAGCAGAAATCGCACGTAGCGAGTGGGCAAAAGAAGGAAGAATTCCTCTTCAAACACTAAGAGCAAACGTTGACTATGGATTTGCTGAAGCAGATACTATAATGGGTAAAATTGGTGTTAAGGTATGGATTTTCAAAGGCAACTTAATGCCTGGAGAAATGGCAGATCAAAACATCAAAGCAAAAAAAGTAGGCGCTAACAATTTTGAAGAAAAACCAGTTGGCGGAAGAAGAAAAAAGAAATCAGCAGCAACTCAGGCTCAAACTGCAGCTGTTGAAGAAGAGAATAACTAAGTAAGAATAATTAGGAGCGAAAAACAATCATGTTAATGCCCAAGAAAACTAAATATCGTAAAATGATGAAAGGCAGAATGAAAGGACATGAAACACGTGGAACCCAATTAGAATTAGGTTCATACGGTTTACAAGCCCAAGATCCTGCTTGGATTACGAGTAGACAAATAGAAGCTGCAAGAAGAGCAATGACTCGTGAAATTAAAAGAGGCGGTAATGTATGGATAAAGATATTTCCGGATAAACCAATTACAGCGAAACCTGCTGAAACACGTATGGGTAAGGGAAAAGGAAACCCTGAATATTGGGTAGCTGTAGTAAAACCGGGCAGAATTCTTTTTGAATTAGATTACCCTCAAAGAGAAGTAGCTATTCGCGCACTTGAATTGGCTGCTCAAAAACTTCCAATTAAAGTAAAAATTGTTGAGAAAACAGGTGAATAACTATGAAACTAGAAGAAATACGTGAAAAATCTGTAAATGAACTTAATGAATTAGTTGTAGATTATAAGAAACAATTATTTGATTTAAGATTCAAAAAATTTACAAATAAGTTTGAAAATGCTACTGATTTAGGAAAAGCGAATTCACAAATAAAAGAAATCAGAAGAACAATAGCAAGAGTAAAAACTGTAATTAAGCAAAAAGAATCAGTATAACAAAATGAGGTTAAATTAAAATGCCTAAGAAGGAAAAGCAAGGTGTTGTAGTAAGTAATAAAATGGAAAAGACAGCCGTAGTAAAAGTGGCTTCTTACAACCAACATCCTAAATATAAGAAAATTATAGAAACAACAAAAAATTACAAGGCACATGATGAGCTAAATCAATGTAGTGAAGGTGACATTGTAAGAATTGTTGAATCAAAACCGATTTCAGGTGGAAAACGTTGGGTAGTATCTGAAATTGTAGAAAAAGTAAAATAGTGATAATTCACTAGATGAAGTAATTAAGTAATTTCAAAGGATGAAATAAGATGATACAGCAAGAGACAAGATTACAAGTAGCAGACAATACAGGTGCTAAAGAATTGTTATGTATCCGAGTAATGGGTAGTTCAAACAAGAAATATGCACATGTAGGAGATGTTATAGTGGCAGCAGTAAAAGATGCTACACCAAATATGGCTGTAAAAAAATCTGAAGTAGTAAAAGCGGTTGTTGTAAGAACAAAAGCTGATATCAAAAGAGCAGACGGCAGTGTAATCAGATTTGACGAAAATGCAGCAGTAATAATAAATAAAGACGGTAACCCAAGAGGTACTCGTGTATTCGGACCGGTTGCCAGAGAGTTAAGAGATAAAAACTTTATGAAGATAATATCTCTAGCTCCGGAAGTAATTTAGGAGACGAACGATGAGAAACAAAAAGACAGTTGAAAAACATCCAATACATGTAAAAAGTGGTGACAAAGTTGTTGTTACTTCAGGAAAAGATAAAGGAAAAGTTAGTTCAATAAAGAAAGTTATAACAGCTGAAAATAAAGTTGTTGTAGAAGGAGCTAACATAGTAACAAAAGCTCAAAAAGCTCAAGGCGGAAACCAAGGCGGATTAATAAAAGTAGAAGCAGCGATGGATTCATCAAAAGTAATGCTATATTGTCCGGCTTGTGAAAAAGCAACCAGAATCAAATATGAAGTAGTAGACAACAAAAAAGTACGTGTTTGTAAAAAATGCGGAGAAAAGTTAGACTAAGAATTCAACGGGGTAGTTCATTTAATGCACGCCCCTAAGTTGTTTCTAAAATTTATTTTTAAGATATAATTAAAGATAAAATAGTGTAAGTATGGGTATCCCGCAAGGGGGTACATTCTACGAGAAGGAAAGAAAAATGACAGTAGTAACAAAAAATCTAAAAACAAAATATGAAGAAGAAGTAAAAAAAGTTCTTCAAGAAGAGTTTAAGTATGAAAATGTACATCAAATTCCAAAATTAAGCAAAATTGTTTTAAATATGGGTGTTGGTGAGGCTTGTCATAACTCAAAATTAGCAGAAGCAATTGTAAATCAGTTGACAAAAATCGCAGGACAAAAAGCATTGTCAACAAAAGCAAAGAAATCAATTGCTGCTTTCAAGTTAAGAGAAGGAATGCCAGTAGGTGCAATGGTAACACTAAGAGGCGAAAGAATGTATGACTTCTTACAAAAATTAATTTGTGTAGTACTTCCAAGAATTCGTGACTTTAGAGGTATAAGTGCAAAAAGTTTTGACGGAAGAGGAAATTATACATTAGGTTTAAAAGAGCAGTCATTATTCCCTGAAATTTCATATGATGAATTGGATGCAGTTCATGGAATGAATATTTCAATAATAACAACAGCGAAGACAGATGAAGAAGCAAGAGCTTTATTAAGAGCGCTTGGAATGCCATTTAAAAAATAACAAAAGGAGTATAAAACGTGGCTAAGAAAGCAATGATAGATAAAGAGCTAAAAAGAGAAGCTTTAGCAGCTAAAGGAAAATATCCAAGAGTAAGACTACATAACAGATGTTCAATCTGCGGACGTCCTCATGGATTTCACAGAGACTTTGGCATATGCAGAGTTTGTCTAAGAAAGATGGCTCATCAAGGTTTATTACCCGGTGTAGTTAAAGCTAGTTGGTAGTTAAGGTTTGTATAGTAGAGTAAAAACTATTATACAAAACTTAATTTTTCAATAACTTTTCTATACTGCTAGATAAATTTTAGTAAGTAGTTGACGGTATTCCGTCTTAAAAGGTAAAGGAATAAGAAATGAATACAGATCCAATAGCAGATATGCTAACAAGAATAAGAAATGCCAACATGGTATCTTTAACTGAAGTAGATATGCCAAGTTCAAAATTGAAAGTAGAACTAGCAAAATTATTAAAGTCAGAAGGATATGTTGAAGATTATGCAGTTGTTGAAAAAGAAGGCAGTGCATTCAAAACATTAAAAATCACATTAAAATATGATGAAAAATCAAAACCTGTAATATCAAATTTGAAGAGAGTTTCAAGACCAGGTTTGAGAAATTATTGTAAAGCAAAAAATCTTCCACAAGTATTAGGTGGTATGGGCATAGCTATAATATCAACAAGCAAAGGTTTATTGACAGACAGAAAAGCAAGAAAAGAAAATGTCGGCGGCGAAATTCTTTGCTATGTATGGTAATCGAGTAAGTAAATAATAAAAATTGGAGATAAAAAAATGTCACGTATAGGAAAATTACCAATCATCATACCGGATGGTGTAGAGGTAACAATAAATGGACAAGTAGTAACTGCGAAAGGACCTTTAGGTACAGAAACAGTTGAAGTTCGTCCAGAAATAAAACTTGAAAAAGTTGATAATACAGTAGTAGTAACAAGAATAAACGATGATAGAAAATCACGTTCATTACATGGTTTATCAAGAACATTAGTAGCAAATACTATTAACGGTGTTAAAAACGGATTTACAAAGAAGTTAGAAATAGTTGGTGTTGGTTATCGTGCAGCAATGCAAGGTAATACATTAAACTTAGCTTTAGGCTATTCACATCCTGTAAATATAGATGCACCGGAAGGAATAAAAATTTCAGTCGAAGCAAATACAAAAATTACTGTTACAGGTGCAAATAAGCAGGCTGTAGGTGATGTAGCAGCTTTAATCAGAAGCAAGAGACCACCTGAAGTATATAAAGGTAAAGGTATTAAATACGAAGGTGAATATATCAGACGTAAAGCTGGTAAAACAGGTAAAAAATAGAAATTAATGTAGTAAAAATTGCCAATATAAACCCTTGTAAAAGCAAGAAGGTTTGGGTGAAAGGAAAGAAAAATGATTAAACAAGCAAACAAAAAAGAAGCAACACAAAAACGTCATAAAAGATTAAGAGCAAAATTATCTGGTACAACAGAAGCTCCACGTTTAGCTGTATACAGAAGTACAAAGCATATATATGCTCAAATCATTGATGATGTAAAAGGAGTAACAATAGTTTCTGCTTCTTCAATAGATAAAGATATGAAGAAAGATTTGGCACACGGAGGAAATATCGAATCTGCAAAAGCAGTTGGCGAAGCAATTGCAAAGAAAGCTTTAAAAGCAGGTGTTAAAGATGTAGTATTCGACCGTGGCGGATTCTTATATCACGGAAGAGTTGCAGCTTTAGCTGATGCTGCAAGAGAAGCTGGTTTGAATTTCTAGTAATTTAATCATAAATATGTAATTTATAAACAAAAAGAAGAGAATTAAAAAGCTCTTCTTTTTGTTTTATATTTGTATTTCTTTTATAAGTGTTTCAACAATTGTTCCCCAAGCATATGCATTTGGATGATATCCATCAGCTTCTGTATATTTTTTAGATTTTAAATTTTCATTAGTAAGATTTTTTGTACTAATAAAAATAATTCCTCTATTTTGCAGTTTTTCTAACATTTCTTCTTCTAGTTTATCTTCTTCATCGCCTTGGTAGTATTCAAGAATAATGAATTTTATATCTGGATAATGTTTTTTTATTTCTGTATAACTTCCAAAAAGTAAGTTATACAGAATTTTATATCTGTAGTTATTATCATTTTTTTCAAATTTTTTATATAAATATCTATATGTGAATAATCTGAATATTAGTTTTTGTATAAAGTTATGTTCTTTGATTTTCAATTCGTTATCTGCAATATAGTAATTAAGATAAGGTTCTATATCAATAAAAAAATCCATAACATCAGTTATTCTATTTTTATGATCTCTTATATATGTATATATAATATATTCTGGAATTCCCAAATTGTAACTATTTATTTTTTCGTAGAATAATGGATCATTTACTAAATAATAAGCTTGTGCGCCACCCCATCCCCAGAAAGAAAAGTTAAAAACAGGTCTTTTGCTGTACTTGGCTAAAAGTCCTTGTAATCCATCAGTATTGTTTAGCCAAGTATATGAGCATCCTAAAAGGATAATTGGTCTTTTTATATTGGTATTTTGTGGAATAATTGGAGCTAAGAAAAGATTTTCATTTAAAAAAGATTTATAAATATTTGTTGTATTTTTTTTCTTTACATTAATAAACTCATATGTTTTATACTTTATATTATAGTCGAAAGGAATATTTTGTTTTATGCAATCTTGTCGATAATTATATTCTATATATTTAAAGAAGATATAGTCACCAACTAATATTAATCCAATTAAACTTAATATATTAATAGTTATGATTTTAATATAGTTTCTCAATTTTTATATTTCCATTTTCTTTAATATTAAAGATTTCAACTTTTTTCAAGTATTCTTCTTTAAAATGTAATGTATCTACAGAAGTAATAATAGTTTGAGTATCATTGCCAATGGCATTAAGAAGAAAGTTTTGCCTTAGATCATCAAGTTCAGCCAATACATCATCTAATAAAAGAATTGCATTTGTGTTAATTTTATCTTTTATAAGTTGAAGTTCTGCTAGTTTAAGAGAGAGAACTATAGTTCTTTGTTGTCCTTGTGAAGCATATTTTTTAGAATCATTATTATTTATATAAAAAGAAACATCATCTCTATGCGGTCCCAGAATAGATTGTCCTCTAATAATTTCTTCCAGTTTCTTTTCTTCAAGTTTATTTTTAAAATTTTCTAATATAAATTCATTGTTAAAATCAAATTTTTCAGCAGATGGAATATCACCAATAATACATGAGTTATAGAATATAGATAAATCTTCTTCCTCAGAGATTTGTGAGTGTTTTTGTTTTGCAATTTTCAAAAGCTCGTGTAAAAAATTTATTCTTATATATGTTATATTGCTTCCTGTAATTGCAAGTTGCTCATTCCAAACATCTAACAAAGAAGTATCAGAATTAATATTCCCTTTTAAATTTTTTAGGTAATTATTTTTTTGAGTTTTTATTTTATTGTATTTTGAAATTCTTTCGGAATATGCAGGAAAAATTTGGCTAATAGCTAAATCAAGCCATTTTCTTCTGTCCTCAGGTGTACCTCTAAGTAATAATAAATCATTAGTTGTAAAACAAACGGTTGAAATATTACTAATGAAATCAGATGATTTATTTTTATTAATACCATTAACTTTCAATTTTTTTCTGTTAGGTGGATTTATATATATGTCTAAATCGATATCAATATCAAATTTTTTAATTTCAGCTTTAATATTGCAAAAATCTTTTCCCCAAGTGATTAGCTCGCTATCAGATTTCGCTCTTAATGCATCAAGGGTTGATAAGTAATAAATAGATTCTAAGAGATTTGTTTTCCCCTGTGCGTTTTTTCCAATGAAAAGAATTTTGTTTGAGTTAAAAGTAATCTCAATATTGTCATAATTTCTATAATTTTTAAGTTTTAGATTTTTAATAAACATAAAGTAATTATACCAAAATATATGACTAAATATAAAAAAATTGATAGAATTATTTTGTAACAATAAAAAGGTTAACCTGTGAAAAAAGAAGAAATCATTGAAATTGGTAAAAGATTATATTTAAAGAATTTGACAGTTGCAACATCAGGGAATATAAGTATCAAAACAGATGAAGGTATATATATTACCGCAACAGGGAGTTCTTTAGGCCGCCTAAAAAAAGAAGATATTATATTTATGGATAGTGATGGTAATGAGATATCACAAGGAAAAGCCTCATCAGAGAAGAAATTGCATGTTGCAATTTATAAAATGAGACCTGAAATAAATGCAATAATCCATACTCATCCGTTATATTTAACTTCATTTGCGGCATGTCATAAATCATTAAAAGAACCTATAATGTCTGAAAATATATTATATTTCGAAGATATTCCCGTTGCTAAATATGCAATGCCATCCTCGGATGAACTTGTAAAAAATACTATAAAACATTTAAAAAAACGAGATGTTGTCATGATGGCAAATCATGGAGCAATAGCAATTGCATCGAGCTTAGAAGATGCTTTTGCTAAAATAGAAACTGCTGAATATTATGCACAAGTTACATTGAATACTCATATAATAGGTAAGCCTAAATATTTAAGCGATGAAGATATAAGTGATTTATTAAAATTAAAACATTCAAGAAGTTAGTCTTTGGATATTATTTTTTTAAAGCTAATCCTTGGTATGAATTACGTTCTTCGAGAAGTTTATCAATTTTGTTTAATACAACGAATTTTTTACTCAACCAAGCAGGTGCTAACATATTAGGTTTTAAACCGTTTCCGGCAAGCCTGTGAATAGTAACTTCAGGCGGCAATAATTCCAGAAAATCACAAACTGTTTCAACATACTCATCCTCTTCCATCATCGGAATTTTGCCTTGAAAATATAATTTAGTGAGTCTTGTATTATTTAGAACACAAAGCAGATGAATTTTAACTCCGTTAACACCCAAATCACCTAAAACTTTGGCAGTTTGTAACATATCTTTTTTAGTTTCAGTCGGTAATCCCAAAATTACATGGGCACAGACATTAATATTTCTTTTTTGAGTTTCTTTTAGAGCATGACAAAAAGTTTCAAAAGAATGCCCTCTGTTTATGAATTTAAGTGAGCGTTCATGAATACTTTGTAGACCATACTCAAGCCAAATATAGTGTTTTTCTGTGTAACCTGCAATTAAATCAAGCTTATCATTATCAACACAATCAGGTCTTGTACCGATAGACATACCGATAACATCCTTATGTGAAAGTGCCGAATTGTAGATTTTTTCAAGTTCTTCAACCGGTTTATACGTATTTGAGTATGCTTGAAAATAAGCCAGGAACTTTTTTGCTTTATATTTGTCTATAGATAAAGAGATACCCAAATCTAATTGTTCTTTGATAGAAATATTATTTGGATAGAGCTGAGAGAAACTCCCACCATTATCACAAAAAATACAACCCTCATTTGATATAGTACCATCTCTATTAGGGCATGTAAAACCGGCATCTAATGTAACCTTATATACTTTAACTCCATAAAGGTTTCTAAGATGATCGCTAAAGCGATTATATCTAATATTAGAATTATAGAAAAACATTATTCTTGTTTATCATCAATAGAAGGGTAAACATAATGTTCACCACAATTAGGGCAGACAACTTCTTGTTGTTTACCATTTTCCAAAACGGCAACTTCAAAAAGGCATTTACATCCTGATTGAACACATCTTATTGCCCAAGTTGGTCTAACAATTCTTGCCATGATATATTCCTCTAAAAAATGACTTTAAAATATAGTATTATATTTTTCTGATAATAGCAAATCATTAATTTTTATAAAGAATAAGAAAGGTTAAAAAGCAGTAATTATAAGGGTTGAGAATAATATAAACAAAAAAGTAAAAAAAAAATAAAAATAAGTATTGAAATTATTTTTTTTTTGTTTTATATTGTCTAAGTGGCTAATAACCACGAAGTCAAGACTGAGATGGAATGAGATTTTCTTTTTAATTTAGAATTGACTTAAAAACACCAATCGGGTGTTTTAAAACTGACAAACTAACCCTCAAGAAAAAATAAAAAATAAGTTGACAAAGTAGATTGAGGTGATAGGATGGAAGATGTCGCTGAGGAGGCGGCGAAGTGAAAGAGAAGGGAACGGAAGATAAGAATTTTTGGTGACTTTCTTTTGAGCGATAAGAAGAATAGAACATTGACAATAGAATAGCTGAAGACGATAAATACCTGTTGATTTTGAAAAAATGAGACGGACAAGAAAAATAAAATGAAGTCGAGCGGTTCATAGGAATATGAACTAAGGACATAACTTTTCTGACAATGGAGAGTTTGATCCTGGCTCAGGATGAACGCTGGCGGCGTGCTTCATACATGCAAGTCGAACGAGAATCTGTAGCTTGCTACAGAGGAAAGTGGCGGACGGGTGAGTAATACATAGGGAATCTGCCCTTAGCTGGGGGACAACAGTTGGAAACGACTGCTAATACCGCATATGAGGTTAGTTGAGATACTAATCTTGAAAACTCCGGTGGCTAAGGATGAGCCTGTGCCTGATTAGCTAGTTGGTGGTGTAATGGACTACCAAGGCGACGATCAGTAGCTGGTTTGAGAGGA
>CALUQL010000010.1 GCA_944322895.1 Candidatus Gastranaerophilales bacterium | reverse complement strand
AACATATTTATATTTTTTTATATATGAGTCTTTAGGTTAAAATAAACCTGCGGATTTATTCTTTATATTTGCATAAAATATTAAAATATATTTCTCCATTTACAAATCCATTATAACTTGGACAAATACCATTGTTATTTGGTTCATCCAGTAATAAATTACCATCTTTATCAAATTCTTTTAAATGAGTAAGGCATAATACATTTGATTGACAATAAGCCTGGTATTGATTCAATTCATAATAAATAGGAATACTGTCAATATTGACTGTATATCTATCTTCTGAATTATATATTTTAAACCAACCCTTTATAGAATGTTTATCTTTAGTTAGTGAGTTCTTATCAAAAAAAATATCATCTGTTAATTTTTCCAATTTCTTGTCATCATCCGAATTTCTAAAATTGGCGGACATAGATAATTTAAAGTTTATTTTTTCAAGTTGATTAATTTTTTCTTTTAATTTTTTCATCTCAAATTTGCAGCTATCAGAATTTATATCTTTAAATTGATTAATCTTTTCTTCTAAATTATTTTTTTCAATTTCAAGATTATAAAGCTTTTTATCATCAACAAACTTTTTTATAAAAAAGCCAAATGCAAATGATGATAATAATGAAAATATAGAAATTAATATAATAATAAACTTTTTCATAACAAATAATTATAACACATTTAATTTTTTTTATATAAGCCGATAGTGCGTAACAATTTCTATAAAATCAATAGAAATGCCAATGGGCTTTATTTCTATAAATTTGGATTTTTTTGTTTAATCAGGCTTATATTCAACTATATCTTTAATATCGCATTTAAAATAATTGCAGAGTTTATTTATTGTGCTGAGCTTAACGTCAATGTTTTCACCTTTAACCAGCTTGGAAATGGTAGCTTTGCTGATGTCAGTTGCTTTCGCTGCCTGATACCTTAATTTATGCAGCCATATAAGTTCATATAATTCTATTGTAATCATATTAAGCATTATATATCTAAAAACTTTATACTATGCTGTTTTTTTCAACACGGTCTGCAAATCTATCTTGACAATTTATAGACAATTGTCTATAATATAAATATGCTTACAGAAAAACAAAAAATATTCTTTGAAAAATTAAAAGAATCATATGGTAAAGAAGCACTTCCAAGCTTTGATATAATTGCAAAGGATTTTGGATTTAAACATAAAAATTCAGTCTGGCAATATTTCAATAAACTCAAGGAAGAAGAGTTGATTTATGAAAGAAATAACAGATTTTACATTAATAAAGATTTGTTTGGAGCTGTTTTATTTTCTTCTGTAGTAAAAGCAGGATTTGCTTCTGTTGCTGATGATAGTATTGAAAAAAGACTCTCTCTTGATGAGAGCTTTAATATAAATAGTCCGTCAACCTTCTTATTTACTGTTTCAGGTGATTCAATGATAGAACTTGGTATTTATGAAGGTGATAAGGTAATTGTTCAAAAAACTAATACTGCAAAGGATGGAGATATTGTTATCGCATATATTGATGACGGATATACATTGAAAACTTATAGAAATAAGCAAGGAAAAGTATGGTTAGAACCGGCAAATTCTAATTATCCGAATTTATATCCTAAGGAGCAATTGATAATTTTTGGCGTTGCGCAAGGAATTGTACGAAAATTTTAATTATTCAAATATACACATTTATTCTTCTATTGCGGGGCATTTCCTCCCTATAGACCCCGCAAAATTTTTCTTAGGTTTTATATATGAAACATAAAATAATTGCATTAGTTGATGGAAATAATTTTTTTGCAAGTTGCGAAGTATTAATGAATCCTTCTTTAAAAGGAAAACCTGTATGTGTGTTAAGCAATAATGACGGTTGTGTTATTGCTCGTTCTTATGAGGCAAAAAAGTTGGGTGTAAAAATGGGAATGCCTTATTTTATGGCAAAGAAGGCTTTTCCTGACGTTACTTATTTAAGTGCTGATTTTTCTTTATATCATGAACTTTCTCAGAGAATGATGAATTTGATAAGCAGTTATTCTGATAAAGTTGATGTTTATTCTATAGATGAGGCTTTTTTGGATATAACCGGGTTAGATAAAGTTTTAAAATTGTCTTTCAAAGAAATAGCCATCAAAATAAAACAAGATATTGAATCGCATATAGGAGTTTCTGTTTCTGTTGGTATTGCTAATTCTAAAGTTTTAGCAAAACTTGCAACACATAAGGCAAAAAATAAAAATGGTATATATGTAATAGAAAGTAATAATATAAAAGATGAACTGCAAAATATTCCTGTGGAAGAAGTTTGGGGCGTTGGGAAAAATATTGCAAGGAGTTTAAGAAAATATGGTATTTTTTATGCGGATGAAATTTTATTAAAGGATGATAACTTTTACAAAGTTAATTATGGAAAAAAAGGCTTGGAACTTAAATATGAATTAATGGGAATTAGTGTAATTCCTTTAACGGGGATTGAAGAAAAACCGAAATCTATACAAAGAACACGCGCATTTCCCGAGTTTTCAAGAAATAAACGATATATTATTACCGAACTGGAAATGCACCTTCATAATATATGTAAAAAATTAAGAATGAATAATCAAAAAACTTCTTTAATATATGTAATGCTTAGAACCAAAGATTTTAGGGTATTTGTAAAAGATAAAAAACTTGATGTTGCAACTGATTCTGAATTTATATTAAAGAAAACAGTAATAGAACTTTTTGAATCTGTTTTTAATGAAGAAATAGTTTATCGTTCATCAGGTATTTATGCTGCGGAATTAAAAGATACAGAAAAGGTTCAATTGCCTTTATTTGAGAAAATTTCGCATAAAAAAGGTGAAGAGGTTTCTTTGGTTATTGATAAAATTGAAGGTTTATATGGGAGTGGAAGTATTTCTTTAGGTTATTCCGGCATAAAAGATATACAAGAAAAACATAAGCGAAAGATGCAGTTTAGACCTTTTTCTTAATTAAGCTTAAAATATTTTAAAGATGAAGTTTATTTATTGGAAACGATAGTATTTATATGTTATAAAAGTGTAGGAAGGATGAAGGGATAGCTGTTTGAAAAGAATCTTTATAAAAACTTTTATATTTTTATTTCTATTCGGTTCTTTTTCCGGTTTTGTTAGTTCATATGCAGAGGTAATTCGTTTAGAACCTACTGAAAAAAATACTCTTAAACTTAAATCAAAAGATGATATTTATAATAAAAATCTTGTAATACAAGATAGAGAAGTAGTTGAAGATTTGATAAAAATGCAAAAAGAAGAAGAGGTTAAAGATATTGAACTTTTATGGCGAGCAACTATTGATAATAATACTTTGATAAAATTTACCATGAATAAATTGAATACACCTGAATCTCAACGAAGATTACATTCTTCCTTAATGGCGAAGGGTTTGTCTTCACTTATTTACGGAGCAAGTTTTATACCTATGTTTACAGGGTCTAATGCAATGCTTCAATCGGCTTCATTTTCTGCAGGTAGATTGGCTAATAATTTTATTAATAAAGAAGCATCAGCTGGTCAACAAGCTCCAATTACTGATACTGAATTGATACAACTGGCGGGAACCATTGAAGAACTTCAAGAAAAAATAATATCTTCTTATTATGAGTATAAAGGGGCATTGAATAAACTTAAGGATACTCGTTCAAGGATTATTCTTTATAATAAAAATTATTCAAGGGCATTGAAAAATAAATCAGTTACAGAACTGGTAGTGTCATCTGCTTTATATGAGGATATGCAGCTTCAGGAATATAAACAAGAGCAAGAAGCAAAGAAATGCTATCTCTCATTAGAAAGGTTAGCAGGAAAAAAAGCTGTTGATAGTTTGATTCTATCCCAATATGCTTTAAAAAATCAGTTAGTTAATACGGAAAAGATAAGCAATCAATGAAAAAGTTTTTATTTTTATATTTAATATTAATTTCATTTGTAAATCCTGTTTTTTCTATAACAGAAGAAGAACTTACAGAACCAAAATCGCCTGCTTATCGTTTGGGTGTTACTTATGATTTAGAACGAGAATATAAACTTACTGATTTAACACAATCACAAAAAGAAAAAACAGCATCTTATGCTAAAGAATACATTAAAAATTCAACATATGCAGATAGCTCTCTGAAGGATTTGTCTAATGAAATTTCTAAGTTGTTAACGTTAGAAAAACAAGAAATGTTGGAGCATATTCAAATATTATGGGCAGGGGCTGCATTAAGAAGTGAAACTATTAAGTTTGCATTGTATAAGCTTTCAAATCCTGATGCTGATAAGCCTGATGAAACAATTATAAAAAAAATTATAAGACCGTTATCTACAGTATCATCAATAGCTGGTGCAGGATTGGGCGACCCTTTTAGCGCAACGGCAGCATTATTTAGTGGTCATTTACTAAATTCACTTTCTTATAATGATAAAGATTTAAACTATAAATATACCAAAGTAACAGATGCTGATATGATTGTGCTTATTACTAAAGTAGATAATATGCAGAAAAAAGTAATTGATTTATATTATGATTATATGACCAGTTATAATTTGCTTTCAATGTGTGAAAAGAACATTAAAAAACGTGAAGAAAGATATAATGCTTCTTTTTATGAAAATGAAGAACAGTTGCTTATAGCAGATGCATATTATCGTTCAGCAATAGACAATAAAGCTAAATTAGAACTCGAATTTTTAGAAAATAGAGCTGCATTAGAACAACTTGTTGGACTTGAAGCTTTAGTAGAGTTTGAAAAACTTTTATTAAAAAATTCTGTTAATTAGTTTTCTTTTTTTGCCTATTTTTTGTTTTTTGTTTTAAATCAGGAGTTGCTTTTACCTTTGAATTCATTTGAATTCTTTTTACTGAATGTACATCGGGTAACGATTGAAATGCATTAATTACTGCATTTAAGTTATCAATGCCGTTAACCTCAACTCCAAGTTCTATTATACCAACTTTTTTTGCATAATTTGTTTTAACATTTGCATACGTAATATTAGTATTTGTATCAGCTGCTTTGATTAAGATATCCTTTAACATACCAAGTTTATCAACACAATTGATTCTTATTGAAGTTACATAAGTTTTGTTTTGATTTTCATTATTTTTCCAACTGATTTTCATTAATCTTTCTTCAGGTACTGTATCTAAAGAAGGACAATCTATTCTGTGAATAGAAACACCTTTGCCTCTAGTTACAACGCCAACAATGTGCTCACCTGGAACAGGAGAACAACATTTTGCAAAGCTATAAAGCATACCTTCTAAACCAACAATTTCATCTTTGTAATGACTCTTTTTCTTATTTGAAACATATTGATTGGATTCTTCTTCAACTGGTTTTTTTATTTTGCTTGTAACTTTATTTATTGTTGTTTCGCCATTTCCTATAGCAGCAAGTAGGTCATCAACAGAAATGTAATTTAATGTTTTTGCAATTTCCAGCATATGACCATTTTTGATATTTTCATCATATACGGCTTTTGTAATTTCTTGTTCAAGCATTGATCTGCCATTATCAATGTATTCATCTCTGTTATGTTTTTTGAACCATTGTCTGATTTTTGATTGAGCTTGTTTTGTGACACAGAATTTTAACCAATGAAGTTTTGGGGTCCCTGTTTTAGATGTGAAAAGTTCAACAATGTCACCATTTTTAAGTTTTGTATCAAGTTGTGCAATTCTTCCGTTAATTAAAGCACCTGTTGTTTTATATCCAACTTCAGAGTGAATTCTGAATGCAAAATCTATAGGTGTTGCATTTTGTGGTAAATCAATAATGTCGCCCATTGGTGTGAATGCAAATACTTGATTTCCAAATAAATCAATTTTAACCTTTTCAACGAATTCGTTAGCGTTTGAAGCTTCTTTTTCTAGTTCAATCATTTGGTGCATCCAAGAAAATTTAATATCATCTTCAGATGCTGCTTTTATGGAACCTGATTCTTTATATTTCCAGTGAGCTGCAACACCATATTCTGCAACTTTGTGCATCTCTTTTGTTCTTATTTGTACTTCCAATGGCTTTTGTCTTGGACCAATTACTGATGTATGTAATGATTTATATCCGTTACCTTTAGGCATTGCTATGTAGTCTTTAAATCTTCCTGGTATAGGTTTAAATAACGAATGTATTATACCAAGTACTTCATAGCATTGACGTTCTGTGTCTACTATAACTCTTACTGCTGTAATGTCGTATAAATCGTTGAATGCAACATTTAATCTTTGCATTTTTTTGTATATACTGTAATAATGCTTTGCTCTTCCTGTTATTTCTGCATTTATTTCATTATTTTTTAAACTTTCAGAAATTTCATCAATCAAAAGTTTAACGGTATTTTCACGTTCTGCTTTTTTTTGTGCTACAAGTTGCGCTATTTCAAAATATTTCTCTGGGTTAAGATATCGTAATGACAAATCTTCAAGTTCAGCTTTTATTTTCCCTATACCTAATCTGTTTGCTAGTGGAGCAAAAATATCTAGTGTTTCTTGTGCAATTCTTACTTGTTTTACAGGTGTCATATAGTTTAGAGTTCTCATGTTATGGAGTCTGTCTGCGAGTTTTAGAAATATAACTCTGACATCTTTTGCCATAGCAATAAACATTCGTCTGAAACTTTCGGCTTGTCTTTCTTCTTTTGATTTGAATTGGTATTTATCTAATTTTGTTACTCCGAGAACTAAATTTAATACATCTTCTCCGAATTCTGCACCTAATTGTTCAGGTGTAATTCCTGTATCTTCTATCGTATCGTGTAAAATTGATGCCATTAGAGTATGTTTATCTACTCTAAGTGTTGCTAATATTTTGGCTACTTCTACAGGGTGGATTATATATGGTTCTTCGCTTACACGGTATTGTCCTGCGTGTAATTTCTCAGCAAATTTGTATGCTTTGTATATTTCTTGAATGTCTTCTTCTGAACGATTCTGTTCTCTTAAAATTTTTTCTAAACTGATAAATATATTTTCTTGTTCCATATTTCGCCCTACAGTTTGATTTAATTTTACAATGTAATTTTATTTTTTCCAATAAAAATGATAATACATACTTCAATTGGTGTATAATTCAATTATGTTTGATATTTCTAAAATTTTATTTAAAACAGTTGATGGAATAATCTTTGTGGTAAGATTGGCTCCAAATTCATCTTTTACGAAAATTGTTGATTATACAGATGAGTATGTAAGAATAAAAATTGCTTCACCACCTATAGAAAATAAAGCAAATAAGGAATTAATTGCGTTTTGTTCTGAACTTTTTGATGTTAATAAATCTAAAATATCAATTGTGTCAGGTGAAAAATCTAAATTGAAAAAAATTTTAATAAAAGATACAAATCTTGATGAGCAGAGACAAAAACTTATTTTTGTGTTAGACTCACTGCATAAGGAAAAATAAAGGAAAAAATATGTTAACTACTATATGGATTATTCAAATAATTTCTGCAGTTTTATTAATATTTTTAGTATTGTTACATTCACCAAAAGGTGATGGACTTGGCGCAATTGGCGGTGCTGCAAATTTATTTTCTTCTCAAAAAAGTGCTGAAAAAGGTTTGAATCATTTTACATATATACTTTCAGCTATATTTTTAGTTTGTTCATTTATTACTGGTTATCATTTATTTGGTTAAATCTTAATTATAAAAAAGGCTCCATTAACTGGAGCCTTTTTTTATTTTAAAATCCTGTAGAACCAAAACCGCCTTCGCCTCTTGCTGATTCTGCTAATTCGGTAGTGACTTCAATTTGTGCTTTTTCCACTTTTGCTATTACCATTTGGGCAATTCTGTCATCAGGTTTTATTGTATATTCTTCATTTGAAAGATTTACTAAGCCCACGCAGACTTCACCTCTATAGTCTGCATCAACGGTTCCTACCGCATTTATTAATGTTATGCCGTGCTTTACTGATAAACCTGAACGTGCTCTTATTTGTGCTTCATATTCTAATGGAATTTCTATTTTTATACCTGTTGGAACAAGGACTCTTTCTAAAGGTTTTAAGACGATTTCTTTATCTATTGCTGCATATAAATCCATTCCTGATGAACCTTCTGTTTTGTACTCGGGTAAGTATTTATTATGTGGCATTCTTGTTATTTTCATTTTCATACTAGTTATTCTCCTTTTCCTGTTCTTCCGTCTGATAATGAATATAATGGTTGTTTATTTGAAATTGATAGGTTTTTTGATAGATTGTATTCTCCTTTCAATAGCATAGAATATTGATGAGTTGCTTTATTGTCGTATGTTATTTTGAATCTGTTTGTTACTATAAAGTCGTTGATGAAGTTTAAAGAAAGTATAGTATCCATACAATCAAGTTCTTTTTCAAGTGTTTCCATTTTCGCAATTGCACTTAATACGTAGCTATATGATAATGCAATACCATATCTTCTAAATTCCAGTACAATAGAATCTAATGTGGGTTTTATGTAATAAACAAAATCATCAACATAGTTGAAATCTTTGTACATTAAGAACAAATTTTTCCTATAATAACCCTTTTGCATTGGCTTTGAATAACTTACATTTTCCAATAATTTTTTATTTACTCTTTGTTTCCAAAGTTCTACTTCTTGAATTGTTAATTCTAAATCTGATTCTTTTCTTTTTATTTTATTTACATGCGGTTGGATTAAGAAAAGAAGTTTCGAGTTCTCTAATGGTTCTGTTGTTGTAATATCTGCTTCTATTGGAGCCATAGTAGGTTTTGCTGTTTTTTTTCTTTGAAGTCTTCTTTTTTGAATTCTTTTTTCTTCTTCTTCTTGGAGAACAAGAATTCTTTGATACATAGCACTTACAGTAAAATCAAATATAAATCCAAGTATAAGTGAAATACCTCCAACAATTGCTAATGTAAAATCAGCTGAAACACCTTCGGGAACATAAAAAGTTCTAACTATTATAACTGGAATTATAAATAATTTTGTAAATAAGTATAGCCAGTCTACTTCTAAACAGTTTAAAAACCAAAATACAAAAGATAAAAAAGCATAGAAGAAAAAAATAAAACGACAAACTTTCACACCATATAAAATCTGTGCGAGTGTTTCTAATTTTGACAGTGTATTATTTTGTTTGTACGCCATTTATCCTAGTATTGTGTTGTCAATTAACCTCGTTTTTCCTACTTTAGCAGCTAATGCTACAAGTGTATTTTTTTTTGCTGTATGAATTTTTTCAAAAGTTTCAAAATCTCTAAACTCTAGATATTCTAATTCTATATTGTGACTTAGAATAGCAAAACCTGCATCAAATAATATATTTGTATCTAATGTACCTGCGTTATAAAGTTTTTTTATCTCTTTTAAAGCTTTTGAAATTGTTAGTGCATTTTCTCTTTCTTCTTTTGATAAATATGTGTTTCTAGAACTTAATGCAAGTCCGTCAGTTTCTCTCACAATTGGGCAAGGAACAATTGTAAGGTCTAAATTTAAATCTTTTACCATCTTTTTTAAGATAAATAATTGTTGTGCATCTTTTTGTCCAAAGAAAGCGTAATCCGGTTTAACTATGTTGAATAATTTAAGAACTACTGTTGCTACACCGTCAAAGTGTCCTGGTCTTGATTTCCCACACAAGCAATCGACCAAGTTGTATGGTGGACACACAAAGGTAAGTTCTGTGTTTGATAGTTTTGTATTTTCTCCATACATTTCTTTGGGAGTGGGGGCGAAAACAATATCAACACCAAGTTTTTTGCATAGTTCTATATCATTTTCAATTGTTCTTGGATATTTATCAAAGTCTTCATTTGGACCAAATTGGATTGGATTTACAAATACACTTACAACAACTTTATCACAAGTCTTTTTGGCTGTTTCTATCAAAGAAGCGTGTCCTTTATGTAAAGCCCCCATTGTAGGTACAAGCCCTATTTTAGTATTTTCTTGTTTCCATTCTTTTATATTTTTTTTTATTTCTTCTATATTATTTATTAATATTGTGTTCAAGTTTATCCCTCTCTTCTTCTGTTAAATTAAAAGAATATTCTTTAGTTGGAAATTCTCCTGTTTTAACGTCTTGATTATATTTTGAAATTGCATCTTTCATTATTTCTTTAATATTTGCATATTGTTTTACAAATTTTGGTATATTTCCCGGATATTTGCCTAAAATATCATCTATAACAAGTACTTGCCCGTCACAATATTTACCTGCACCAATACCAATTGTCGGTATTGATAAGTTTTCGCTTATATATTTTGCTGATTCTTCAGGTACCATCTCAAGAACAAGTGCAAAAGCTCCATTTTCTTCAAGCTTTTTCGCTGCATTAAGCATTTTTATTGTATTCTCATATGATTTCCCTTGTACAAAATACCCGCCTATTGTGTTTATATATTGAGGAGTAAAACCTAAATGACCTACAACATTTATTCCTGATTGAGTTAAATGGTATACCTCATCAAGGATAAAATCAGAAGCGCCTTCAAGTTTAACCGCTTTCGCTCCTGCTTGAATTAATCTTCCGGCATTTAGTGTTGTTTGTTCTTTGTTTAAGTGATATGAAAGAAACGGCATATCTGCAACAACCAATGCTTTTTTAACTCCGTTTGAAACAGCCTTTGTAAAAGTAAGCATATCTTCTATTGTTACTTTTATTGTTGTATCATATCCTAATATGGTCATTCCTAAAGAGTCACCAATTAATATTGTATCAACACCACATTCATCAATATATTTAGCTGTAGAAAAATCATATGCTGTTAGCATTGTGATTTTTTCTTTATTATCTTTCATTTTTTTTAGAGTTCTTGACGTAACAGGTTTTATAATGTCAGCGTTCATTAGTGCTTATCCTTTTCTTTTCTTCTGTACCAGTAGTATATAATTCTGGCAAGTCTGCTTGGAGAATGTCTTACAAAGGAAGAATGTCCATCTTCATATCTTTTATCTTCTATTAAATTTTTTTGTACAATCTCTATTCCCATTTTGTTTATTTCATCTTTATCTACAACAACTGGTTCTGAACCTGCGTCTTTATATGGTGCAAGTAATTCTGTAGGTAAGTCATTATTAACAAGAACAGCATCCATTATTCTATTGTATTTTGCGTGTTTTATTAGTGTTTTTATATGGTCAGAAACAGAGAAACCGTCTGTTTCTCCTGGTTGAGTCATAATGTTACATACGTATATTTTTTTTGCTTTAGAATCATTTACTGCTTTTGCAATATCTTTTATCAAAAGGTTTGGAACAACGCTTGTATATAAACTTCCTGGGCCTAAAATTATTAAATCGGCATCGTGAATAGCCCAAATAACATCTTCAAGTGCTTTGCAGTTGCCAGGTTCCGAAAATAATCTTTTTATTCTTTTACCTGATTCAGGAATGTTTGATTCACCTTTTATAATTGAACCATCATCCATCTCTGCAACTAACCTCATATCATCTAATGTAGAGGGTAATACTCTTCCTCTTATGGATAGAACTTTAGAAGATTCTTTAACTGCTCTAACCATATCGCCAGTGATAGAACACATTGCAGTTAAAAATAGATTTCCAAAACTGTGTCCGGACAGACCTGCACAATCTTTAAAACGATATTGAAATAATTTTGCAACTAAATCCTCATCGTCAGCTAAAGCTGCGATGCAACTTCTAATATCACCTGGAGGTAAAACGCCAAGTTCTTCTCTCAATTTACCGGAACTTCCACCATCATCACCAACAGTTACAACTGCTGTTATATTATTTGTTATTTTTTTTATTCCTTTTAGCATTGTTGATAGACCTGTGCCACCACCAATTGCAACAATTTTAGGGCCTCTGTTTAATTTTCTTCTTCTGTATAAGTCTTCCAAAACAGCGTGTCTATTTCTTTCATTATTTACATCAAGTATTGAATAATTAGTTCTCAGCCAACCTAAGAAAAAAAGAAATGCGCCTAAAAATATTAACAACCATCCTATAATTTCAGATGGTAACATTTGCGTAATTCTTACTATCATATTAATGAGAGAATATACAGGTCTCAGATTGTATATTATGCATAGCCCTATTGCAGCTAGAATAGCTCCTGTAATTATTAGCAGAAACCATCTTTTAACTTCGAGTCCAGGAAGTAGCCATCCTGCATCTTTTGGTATCCTGATGAACAATTTATTAAATTTCATTACGGACTCCTTTTATACCCAACCTGATGTCTCAACTTTATTGTAATTAGCTTGTGTTGGTACTATAATTTCGTTTGCTTTTCTCAGAAGTTGAGTAATATTAGGGTTTTTTGTATCAAAGTGAATAGTATCAGTTTTGACCGGCATAAACATACCGTTTCCTATTTTGATTTGAGAAGAGTGCAAAACTGTTCTTATTCTGTTTAACGCATCATCTTCATTTATGTATGTTTTGTTTTCCCAATCAATTTTGAATTCTTGAGTGTAAGTTTTGTCAATAAATAGTTCTCTATTAACAACAATGCCAGTTTCAGATGAAACTTTTTCAAGAATTTCATTATCAAGGCAAGTATAATTTAGCCATTTATCAAATTTTTGGATGGCTTTTGCTATTGCCAAAGAAAAATCATAATTTTCACTTGCAATTTTGTACATTGCACCGTGTGGTCTAACGTGGTCGATTACTAAGTTGTACGATTTAGCAAATGATGCTAAAGCACCAATTTGATATATTACTATTGCTTCTATTTCTTCAGGTGTAAGCTCCATTGGTCTGTAACCTAAACCTTGTATATCGTTAAATCCAATATGGGCTCCAATAGTAAGATTTTTTTCTTTGCATTTTAATAAATATTCTCTTATTAGAAGAGGATCTCCTGCATGAAAACCACAAGATATATTAACAGAACTTACATAATCCAATAATTCTGTTTCTTTATTGTTTTTAAAAATACCAAAACCTTGTGCTGCATCTATATTAAAATCAATATGTTTTGTTTGCATATTAATCCCCTTTGCCAAAACTGCTTTTTATTATAATTCTCCTTCTCTATTATATATCAATATTGAATATAGTCTAGTTATTACAATAAGTAAATTATGTGTTGACTTCGCCAAAAATAACATTAAAAATTATTTGGATTTCATACAAATAGATGTATTGTTTTTTTGTAAAAAATAGCATAATTCAGATGTATTAGTATAAGTATACAGAAATGCCATTTAGATACAGATTACAAAAGGTACTTGATTTTAGGATAAGAAAGAAAGAAGAACAGCTTCAAGAAGTTCTAAAAGCAAAAAATGAGGTAGATAGAATTCAAGGATTAATAGATGAAAATAATCGAGAAATAGCAGGTGTTATTAAAACAATGCGTTCTACCACTGATTTCAGAATGATGGATTCATATGATAAATATTTGAAACATCTATACGAAAAAGGAGAAGGACTGGAAAAACAAAAGCAAGCAGCAATTGAAGTATTAGAAGAAGAAAAAAAGAAGCTTGTTGAACGAGAAAAAGAAGTCAAGGTTCTTGAAAAACATAAAGAAAAAGCTTTGGAACAATATAGAGAAGAAGAAAAACAAGCAGAAAACAAATTACTTTCGGAAGTAGCGGTCCAAAAATATTTTCAAAAAACGAAAGCAAGAAAAGAAGAAGAAGGCGAAGACGATTAAAAGGAAAAACAATGAAGATAGATACTCAAACTAAACAAAATGTCGAAAAAAAAGAGAATTTAATACAGATGCAGCCTGAAGATGCAGATGTTTTAGCTTCGTCAAATCTTCCTTTTTCTGATGTTTTGACACAACAGTTAAATGGTATGAATGAAGATTCTGTTGGCAGTTCTATTTTGAATTCAATTGGAATTGATTATAACTATGATTCTATTTCTATAAATTTAGAAGATGCTTTGTTTTTTGTTAATTTGACTCAAGAAGGTCAATTTACTGTCGAAAGTACACAATCAGGAGAGTTTAAATCGTTATTAAAACTTGATGTGGCACAGAATGTTGTTTCTTCAAAAACAGTAGAAGTTACAAACCAGTTAACTTCTTTGATAGAAAAAGCTCAAAAAATGCAAAAACCAGTTAGAATTTCATTTGATAATGATGTTTCAGTAATTTTGAAAATAGATAAACATGGAAAAGTAACTGCAGAGTTTATTCCCGGAAGTTTAGAAGTTGAAAATTATCTGCGAAATAATATTGCTTCTTTAAAACAAAAATTCGATGAGCAAAATTTACCTTATAATGATTTATTTTATAGACAAAATAATGGTAGACAAAATAGAAATAAAAATAACAAAGAAAGAGGAGAGCAATAATGCGTGATGCATTTATAAATGCTTTAAATACACAGAAAATAACAAGTGAATGGGTCAGTGATTTATCTGAAAACTTGGTAAACGTATATACTCCAGGATATAGAGAGAAAAAATTCACGTTTAAAACATTTTTGGATGGTTCTGTTGCAGAAACAAGATTAAGAAATGTTGGACAAGGTAAATCATCACCCGGAACATCTGATGAAAATATATATTTGGAAGGTAGTGGTTACTTTGTTTTGCGTAACGATAAAGGTAGAATTGTATATACAAGACTTGGAGAATTTAAGTTTGATGGTGAGGGAGTCTATAGAAGTTCTGATGGACAGGCTGTTCAAGGTTATATATTAAATGATAAAGGTGAAATAATGAATGGGGCAAAACCAGTTGATGCTGATTCATTTGTTGATACAGCGTTTGATGGTGGGGCCGCATCTGTTCCTACAACTAATATTAAACTTTGGATTGATCCAAGTAATGGTAAATATCTTGGAAAATATGAAGAATTTGAGTTTAAAGATGATGGAATATTATATGGTAAAGCTGATGGTGGAAAAGTAATGACTCCGTTGTATAAAGTTGCTATAATAAATTTCCATAATCCGCAGATGTTATATCAGGTTGCTGATGGTCAGTTTATAGAAACTGAAGAATCCGGAAAGCCTGTAGTAGGTCGAGGAGAAGTAAGAGGCGGATTAATAGAACTTTCAAATGTTGATTTTGATGCAAATACAGCCTATTATCAACAAGCTCAAATGCAATTAGAACTTGCAAATCAATTAATAAAATCTCATAAACAGTTGTTAGAAAATGCAATTGAACTTATGAGTAGTTAATGACAAACAATCTCGGAATGAGAAGTAACAATGTCAGAAGCTCTATTAAATAGAGCTTTTTTTTTAGCAATTTTTTTTATTTTCTTGTTTTCATATAGCCAAGGAAATAATTTGGTATGATGTTATCAATAAATAGTAATAATCTTTTAAATAATAGCGCATATTCATATAAAAAATTTGGTATAAAAGATAACGTCGGAAGATGTTTGAAACCTACAATTTTATCTCAGGAAAAAATTCCAATAGAAGCTATAAAATCAAAGTACTGTCCTTCTTTTGGTAAGTTTAGAAAAGTTGATGATGTTACATTATTAGATAAAAATTCGGGTTTTAATGTTAAAGCATCATTGTGTAAAGAAAAAATAGGTGATTATGTTTCCTATAAAATATTTGTTGACCGGAAAGAAGCCGGGTTTATGGATATGAATTGTTGTTCTTTATTTCCGGAAGGTGATTATGTTTTGACACAGCCTAATAATGTAATTCCGGAAATAACTCATTTGCGTTCATTGCTTGGTGAAAGATATGCTGGGATAGGTACAGCTCTTGTTAATGCAGCAGTTAAAGAAAGTAGAAAAAGAGGACATGATGGTTGTTTGTTTTTAACCGCTGAAAAAGGTTATGCACGTTCTTTTTCTAATTATAGAAGTGATGAAAATCCAATTCCGTTTTATTATAAACTAGGTTTTGAGGCAGTTAATCCTCAAATTGATAATTTTATAAAAAAATGTATTTCACATTCTCAATACAATATGCTTCCGGATTCTGTTTTATTACTTTTAACACCTGAAGCTATAGCAAAGAAAAATAAATATTTTTCAAAGAATTATACTTTTTGTTAAAAACCTAAAGACTCACTTGTAAGGATAACCTTTATTCGTTTTGGTGGATTGCATAGTCTTGTTATTACAATGTTAGAACAGATAGAATCTTTTGATATACAATCTGCACATATTCCTGTTGAAAAACAAGGAGTTTGTCTTAATCCGTTACCAGCAACTCTTTGCATATTAGTTGGTGCTGCTGTTTCTCTTGCTCGTTTAATAGCATCTTGAACGGTTAGAGCCAGTTTATTCATACCTACAATTACAATAATATTTTTTGGACCATACATTAGAGCTGCAGTTCTATTTCCGATACAGTCAATATTCACCAACTGACCATCTTCACTTATTGCATTTGTACCCATTAGGTATGTGTCACAAAGTAGAGCTTGTTTTAGCAAAGCTGTTCTTTCTTCTGGATTTTTTGCTAAATCTCTGTTTATTACGTTGAAATTTCCTTTTAAAACATAATCGATCAGACCTATCTCAAGTACAGACATTGAACCTCCCCAAGAGACGGTGTCGTTTTCTGGGATTAATTCGATCGCTTTTTTTAATGCTTCTTCTTTTGTTTCAACAAAATATGCATCAAAAAACCTTTTTTTGAAATTTAAAACAACCTTTTCCCCTACTTTTTTGTTTCTTTGCATTAAGTAGACATTCTGTACCATAATAAAACCTCCCAATAAGTGTTATGTTACCACATTATTTATTTTTTGTATATTTCTAAATCTCTTGATTATGTTAATTTTGTTGAGTTATTGTCTAAAAACTTAAAATATTTTAAAATGTAATCTACATCTTAATATAAGGAGCAATATATGGAAAATTGTATTTTACCCGAAGGTATTCCTCTTAAGGCAGAGGAGGAATTAAAGAAATTATTATCCGGAAATAATAATTTTGTAAAAGGAACACCTACAGCAAAAAATATGTGTTTGGAAACTTTAAGAAAATATGCTTTTCATCAGGAGCCATTTGCAGTTGTTCTTAGTTGTTCTGATTCACGTGTTGTTCCTGAAATTATTTTTGATTGTGGTATAGGAGAATTATTTGTCATAAGAGTAGCTGGAATAACAGCTGGACCAAATGTGATAGAAAGTATTGAGTATGCAGTAAAAAAATTGAAATTGCCTTTGCTTATCTTATTAGGGCATGATGATTGCGGTGTAATGAAGTATGCAAAAGAGCATTATCCAAATGAAACTGATGATTTTAAATCGATAATGTCTTGTGTATACCCTGTTTTGGATAAGAACGAGGATATAACTTGTCATAATTATTTTGCACAGCAGCATACTATATGGGTTGAAGATGTTTTGATTCAAAAATCGGCAATAATAAGAAAAGCTGTCCAAAATGGCGAATTATACATAGCAAAATGTCATTTTGATCATTCAACCGGTATCGTTAGTTTGATATAATGTTTTATTGATTTTGACAGATGGTAAACTAATGTAAAAATTCTATTTTATAATGATGATTAAGTAACAAAAAAAAATACGCTTACAATTAATATCTTTGAGATATTAAAAGGATATGCAATGAAAATAAATAAGGCCGAAATGAATGTGAATGCTTTTAAACCTAGATTTAAAAGCATAAGAACTGATAAAAAAACAGTTGAACAATTAAAAACAGGTGAAAAACCAATATTAGAAAACAATAGGCAGAATATATATGCAGCACTCAATAACTTAAGTTCTGCTTCAGACAGGACAAATATTGAATTCCTTTTAGATGTGGCAAAAAATCTTGCATATGGACAAGGTGGAGAAGATTCAGAATTTAAAAGTTTTTTAGATGAGGAAGGGTTAACTCCGGAAAATAGAGAAAATACTGATTGGTCAAAAGTTTTAGACGATACAATAAGACGTGCTTTATCTGCTTCTTCAGACAATGTTACGGACTTAGAAGCTGAATATAATGAAATTTTCAATACGAAAAAACCTTTAACAGAACAACAAAAAAGTATAATTGATTTAAGAAACAAGTTTACTTCGTTAATAATAGGTGAAGATTCTTTAAAAGATTCTGAAACTTTGGCAAGAACAGCCAGCGTAAGAAAAAATCTTGATTATTTTGTTGCATCTTCCGAAATTCCTTTATCTCAAAAGCAAGAATGTCTTGAAAAGTTTATTTTCTTTATGAGTGATGAATATAAAATCACTCCGCAATTGGAAGATAAAAAATTACAAGTAATGGAAGAAATGTTAAATGATATGATTGTTAAAACGCCCCAAGATGATGTTTTAACAATAAAATCAGTTGATCAACGCCAAAGTGGTATGTGTGCAGCCATTTCTATTTGCAGAAAAGCAATGGCTTATGAAGATAAATCAAAATATGTAGATTTGATAATGGAAGAATTAAAAGATTCTCCTGTTATGTCTGTTTTTGATGTCACTGAATTAGGTACTGGAAAGAAAGTAGATATTCCAAAAACAATAATCGATTATGATACCGCTATTGCGAAAGGATATAGAATTATAGATGCATCTGCTCATAATTGGATGCATAATGCTCACGCAAGCGGTGATGGAACAATTCAAACAGAATATTATGTTCCTTTTGATGAAGAAAATTATGGAATATTTAACGATTCAAGTTGGTATCTTGGATTAGATCCAAAATATTCAAATGTAAAATCTTTGTTGATGTCTGTAATAAAAGAAAAAGAACTTTTGAAATCTTGTTATAGATCAAGAAAAAATATGAGTGATACTTATAATAATCTTACAGCAGTTAAGAAAGAATATTATGATACTCAAAAGTCAGTTAATGGCAAATTAAGTGAAGTTTTTTCAGATATTTTCCCTGAAAAAACAAATGAAGAAATTTCAAGTTTAATTAAATCTTTAAAAGATTTTTATACAGGGAAAACACCAGTAAACGGTCTAAATGTTCCTTCCAAGTTGCCACAAGACGAGAAACAAAGAATAATTGCTGATTTTGTTATTTTATCTGTACCTGATATTACAGATTCTCAAAAAGAGAAAATAGGTAAAAATGCTGTTGTGTTATTTGCTATGCTTGATGAGTATAATAGAAGTGAACTCCAATTAAAGAAACTAAAAAGTTTTAGTTCTCCAAGAAGCAAATATTTGTTTAATAAAAAACTTTATAATGCAGCTGCAGCTCATAGAATTGCGGTTGAAGCTGATGTAAATATGCCTGATGGTATTGTTAGATTCGAAAGATTATCAGGACTGCCTCCGAGGGATATACAAATCTCTAATTATTTAAAATCTATAAAATCCGGAATAAAGTCTGTTAATGTAAGACAAAGATTTGTTGACGAAAAGGGTAATATACCAAGTTCTAAATCACTTGAGACAGATTTGGTGTCAGATATTATAAGATTGGAATCATTTATTCCAACAGAATTGGATTCTATTACAAGTACATTATTTGAAAAATCAGTTACAGAGTTGGTTATAACTATATTTAAAAATATTACTCAAAATATAAATGATGGTGACCGCGAAGCACTTGAAAATGTCAAAGTAACTATGGGTATAAAAGGTGACAAGCATGATGTTATCGATAAGCTCAATAAATTGGTTCAAAAACTTTCTTCAAATCCATCTAATGAAGAAGTATTAGATGGTATAAGACTTTTAGGGTATGAAGATAGAATGCATTTTGTTTCTGTATTTATGTCTCATTATATGCAATCATTACAAGAAGGTATTACAGAAGAACAATATAATAAACTTGTTAAAACATTTGGCGGTAAAGATAAAGTTGGATTGGGAATTGAGTCTCAACGTGAAAAATTCGAAGCCTTATCAGAAGAATATAATTCTATATTGAAGAAATGGCAAATACCATCTGCAAGAACTCAAATATTAAAACAACTCGAAAAACAACATTTTATTATAAGTCGCACTAAACTAGATATGTTAAAAAATCATTTTTCTTCAATAGAACAAGCAATGGTTACTAATGAAAAAATTGAAGATTCAAAACAAAGACAAAAAGCGAATAGTAAATTATATCAGTTTACAACTGAAGAGGCAGAAATATTTGAATCTATAAGAAAATCTCTGTCCAAGATGAAAAAATATTGTGAAATGGAATATCAAAATTTAAACACTATTTTATATGATGCATTAGAAGATCAATATTCTAATATTGGTATGTTAAATGGTCAGTTTTGGGTAAGAGAAGAAGGTTCTTCCGGTTTGGCAGCAAATGAACAAATTAGAATTATTGAGCAGATGACAGGAAAACCATATCATATGGAAACAGATGCAAAAGCTGCCGCTGAAAAAATAAAAAAAGGAAAAGGAAGTGGAATACAATCTTTAAGTGTTGATGATTCTGATTATGCTTTCCATGCTCAGTATGTTCCTGCTGTTACAACTGAAACCTTTACAAATCCAGTTACAGGTAAAAAGACTATTCAGGATGTAATGTGGACAGATAATTCTTGGGGAAAAGCGGAAAAAGAATATTTTTGGAATGGTCGTAATGGATTTTTATATACGGATTACGGGAATGGTTATGGTTGGAAAGATGGATTTATATTAGCTGATGATTATAAAATAGGACTCCCTGTTGAAAGTCTTTATGGGGCTGTTGGTTATGCTAAAGAAGATGGTGATAAGTTTGGGCTATTCACAGATGTAGTTCTACCTGGTGTTCCAGTTGATTTGTATCAAAAACTATATAAAATGTTCGGTTATATTTTTAATATAGATGAAGGCAAAAAATATTATGCGGCATTAGAAAATGCAATTACAAATGGATATAAAATTAATTTAAAAGAACTTGAAGGCTTAGATTCTATTGCTGAAGCAAAAGTAGAAATGTTAGCAAAAAGAGCTGAAAAAGAACTGAAATCTGAAGCGGATTTTGATAAATTGTCTGATGATGATGAATTAAAATTTGTATTTAAAAAGTTAGCAGTATATATGTCTACAAATAATCCAATGTTGGCAGATACTGTTTTTTCAGTAGATAATAATAAAGATTTGGAAATAGTGAAAGATGAAATTTTCCAAGAATATGTAAATATTTTTGCTTCAATTATTGGAAAATCAGACGAGACAATTGAAACTTTGTATGAATATTCCTATGATAAATTAAATGTAATCTTTGATGAAATAAAAACAATTTATGGTCTTGAAATTTCAGAACCTCAAAGAAAGGCTATTTTAGAAGGAATATTTTTCAATGAAGAAGCTTTGACAAAACATAATGGCACATTATCAGGGCTTGCAAAATATTTTGATGAGCAGCTTGAGAACAGTGCGAGCGCAAATATAAAAGATAAGGCTGCTTTGGATTATTTTATTACAAATGCTAAAATAGTGATTTCACAGAGTATAGATGAACGAGTAAAAATAAAATCTTTATATAGTATTCCTATTGTTAATTCACCATTAAAGGATGAATTTATAGCAGCTATTGATAAATATTTGAATCCTTCTTCTGATGAAGAACTATTAACATTGATTCAAGGTTTGCAAATGGCTGACTATGATACAGTTAATAAATTCTTTGATATTCTTCAACCTGAAGATATTGGACTAAAGCAAAGAAAACCATATGATTATGTAAAAATGTATTTGTCAGGAGATTCATCAGTAAATAAAGCATTTAGTGAATTGATTTCCTCTGAAGAAATATACAAAAACTTACCTTCTTCAAATGATGAACAAGAAGGTTCCTCGCCAGAGGAGTTGTATAGAAGTTTATATGTAAAACTTTCAGAAATGGATGTACAGAAATATATAAAAGCATTCAAGGCTGAAGCTTTCCAAAAATACAAAGTTAGACAAGCATTCCCAGAACCTGTTGTAATTTCTGATGAATCTATTTCAAAAATTGTTGATGGTATGTATTCATCTATACTTGAGCATGTTGATAGTATTGAAAGTAGCAAAGGTGTTTATGAAATATTATCTAAATATAATGAAATTAATGATAAGTTTCTATCACAACCACTATTTAATCTATTATTAAATAGAAAGGATGTTATCCTTGATAAAGATATAAAAGATACTTTCAATTCTTTCATGTCTGAGATAATTGAATTACAAGAATTATTAGGTTTAGATTCGTCATTTGAAATTATTAACGAGCCTTTAAATAAATTAATTAGAAAACTAAAACCAGCTGATGGAAAAATGGAAGGTAGAGTTGTTGGACCTATTTTAAATGAAATAATCTCAATTTTCTCCGACTTAGAGTCTTCGGGTATTACAATTGATAGGTTTGTACAATTGAGACAAGAAGAATTATCTGCTTTAAAATACAATATTCAACTGATGGTAAATACAAATATTGATCCAAAGTATAGAGATGAAGTTCAAAATGAAATTTATAGACTTATTGATATTGCGAGAAAAGGTTATGATGAGGAATCATTACTAATTCAAAAAGAAAAAATAAAGGATATGGTTATAACAAGACATATTATAAAGAATCCGACTGTCTTGTTGAAAGAATGTGTAAGAATACTACAAGAAGGAAAACAAAACTCTGACGAATATCAAATACTTAGTACATATCTTGAAAATGCACTTCAAGTTGCGCAACAAACAAAAATCCAGTATAAATTAGTACAAAATCAGCACGAAGCAATAAGTTCAAAAACAAAAGATATGCTATCTATGTTTTGTGTAACAATGAAAGACGGTAAAAGAGAAAACATGGATTCGGAAGTTGGTATGTTGTACTTGATTGAACAATTGAAAAATACAGGTGATAATTATACTATATTGAACTTATTTTTAGAACAATCAGGTCTGTCACAGCAGGCATTAAATGCATTGCTTAATAATTTTGAAATACAAAAAACTAATGATTTGGTTCAAGAAAAAGCAGAAGAAATTAAAATTGATTTAGCTGCATTAGATGAGTTAGCTTCATTGGTTGGAGAGTATTCTAGAATAAATAAAGGTAATGTAAAATCTTTATCTGATTCTGTAGAACAATTTAGATTATATATTAAGCGAAAATTAAAAGGTAAAGAAAATATTTCTGTATTTTCAAAATTTGTAAATTATATAGATTCTATAAAATATACAGATGCGTTGAAATATACTAATTTAACAATGATAGAACCTTTGACAAAGCAAATTATAGAAGATGCGCTTAAATATGTAGCTACAGATATAAATTCACAAATGAAATATATATCTGAAATATCTTCTATGTTAACAGAAAGAATAGAATTAATTTCTTCTATAAGAGTTTCTTCTGATAGTGAAGTTTATAAAAAAAGAGTAGAATTTTTCAAGAAATATGAACAAGTACAAAATTATATTTCATCACAATCTAAGGAAATATTTGAATCTGTAGGTAAATCTGAGTTTTTGTCTGCACAAATGATTCCTTGCTAAGATAATTATGAATGTAGTAATATGTCTATAAAGGAGCGAAAATGAAAAAGATTGTAATTTTGTCTTGTACTTTTATATTTTTTTCTTTAATGATTTTACCTTCGGGGGCAGTAAATGTAGGTACATATAAGACAGAGACTGAATATGGACTATTAGATGGATTTAAGATTAATTGGAAACGAAAAGATAAAAGCCAGCCATTTATTGAGCCTAGAGAAGAATCAACAAAGAAAGAAAAAGAAAAAGAACTACATTATTATAAAGAATCAGAATATGAACGTACAAAATTTATGTATGATGGAAAAGCTATTCTTTAGTTCTTTTATAAAAAAGTATAAAAAAGAGGAACTTTTAAAGTTCCTCTTTTTTGATTTTAACTTATTATAATATGTTTGATGTAACAGTAAAGTGGAATCTACAAACATCACGGTCTCTATTATTTGCATAGTCTGGTAAACGTTTACCTATTGGGAATCCCCAATACATATTTGCAGAAATATATTTAGTTAATTTAACAACAATACCAGGACCGGCACTCATTAAATAATCGGCACCGTCACTATTAAATCTGTCACCGAACCAACCGAAATCATAGAATCCGGCAAGTTGTATACTATCACTAATAAATGCGTATTTTTCAGGTAATAAAGCTTTTAGCCCAGGAATTGGCATTCTGTATTCAACGCTTGCTGTAACACCATAGTCACCAATACGGAAACCTTCATCATAGCCTCTAACTGTTGCTATACCACCAAATTGCATAGCTTCTGAAGCGTATAGGTGTCTGTTTGCATATTGTCCGTTAACTTGTAAAATTGCTAAATGATTTAATGGTAATACTTGTAAACGGGCAGCACTTGCATTTAATTTTACGAAATTGTTACTGGGCAAATCTCGTGCTTTGTTATAGTCAGAAGCATCAATAGGGATACCACCTGCTATACCTCCATTAAATAACCATCTTCCATAGTAGTCATCTTTAACATCTGTTAATGTAGCTCTTAGAACTCTTGTTCTGTATGCAGAATTAAATATAGAAGAATAACCTGAAGTCATTTCAGTATTACGCATATCTAAAGTAATATCACCATATAATCTGAAGTCTTCACCTTGTGCTAATCTTCTTGATACACCAACGAAAACATCATGTGATTCACCTTTTATGTTTAAATATTTTAAAGATTTTCCAAGTCTAACTTTTGAATAAGAATAACCAATATTTAATCTTGTATCATTGGCTGCGATAGGTAAAGAGTACATACCACCAACACCAAGAGAACGAGATGATAATGCAACCGTACCCATTAATGTATCACCGTGTCCAGTTACATCGTGTAATCCGGCATATAAAACACCTCTTTGAGTTCCGATTAATTCTCTACCTTGGTTATCATATCTAATGTCTAAGTTGAGTGGAAATCTATCTTTAACATCCAATGTTACGTCTGAAAATTCTTCTGATTCTTCATTATCAGCGAAAGAAACAGCACCTTTCATGTATTCTTCAGTATTCATTTCTGTTAAAGCATTACGAACGTCTTTTACATTTAAAATTTTACCGGGTTCAATATTGTTATCTTTTAGATAATGTTTGTTTAAGTATGAAGCTCTTTCCCACCTTCCAGGATTGATTTCAACATTACCATACTTACCTTCTAAAATTTTAATTTCAACTGAACCATTTTTAACTTTTTGTGGTGGAAGATAAGCAATAGTTGAGATATAACCTTTTGCTTGATAATAATCAGTAATATCATTAGCTGACATAATTAAATCATTAATGGTTACTTCTTGACCAATTTTAAAGTCAACTAATCTCATTAAAACATAAGTTGGAAATACAGTATTTCCTGTAATGTTAATGTTTTTTAGTTTAAATGTGACCTGTTCCGTGTTAAGAAGATCCATTTTTTGACGAACTTCTTCTTCAACAACAGCCGGGTCTTTTGTTGCTTCATATTTTGTTCGTTGTTGATATTTTCTTCCATCTACGAAGTTAGTATTATCAATCAAGCCTGCATCGTAGCTTCCTTGATTAACAAACGTATTTCCGTCAACAGCGAAAGCACCCAATCCTATAATTGAGAAAGCACACGCTAATGTTGTTTTTACAAGTATGTTTTTCATTGTTCCACTCTCTATTATAACTTTAAATAAAATATACCATTGCTATTAATTATACTACATAAAATCAAAATCATATCATTTTTATTATACTTATTATTCCTTTGTTTCGCATAATTTAAACATATGAAATATAAACAAAAATTTTTTTGCCTCATATAAAACTAAAAAATAACATAACTTAACATTGTGTTTATCTTTAATTTCAATGATTGTACAATTTTTGTAAACTTAAAGAAATAATAAGTTTTATTAACATTTGATATTATTGTAGCAAATATTTTTTTTAGTGATTTTAAAGTTGACATAACAATTTTTTCAAATGTGCATTTTATATCAAAGAATGGAGAATAGGATGAGAAAATTATTGAGTGCAGCAGTTGCTTTTGGTGTTTTAGCCTCAACATCTTTAATGCCGGTTGCTTATGCTGATGTTGCAGTGAATGCATTACCAAGTTTGGATAATGCTATTAATGCCGATGTAACAACAAATGGTTCAAATATGAACATACAAATCCAAGGTGGACAAGGTAGTCTTGGAACATTGCATTGGAATGATTTTAACGTAGGTAAAGATGCTACTGTAAACTATGAATTTTCAGCACATAACCAAACTGCATTAAATAAAGTAGATGCAGCTGGTGGTATTTCTCAAATATATGGTAAAATTACTACTTCAGGATGTGCAGGTTGCGGTTATGACGCTACAGGTAAAGTTATATTAATCAACCCAAATGGTGTTTTATTTGGAGATGGCGCAAATGTTAATTTGAATTCATTTACTGTATCAACAATGGATGGTGAATATGATAATGCAACAAACCAACTACAATTAAATAAAGGATCAAACCAAAGTGATTTTGGTATTGTAGTAGAAAATGGTGCAAAAGTTCATGGTGATAAGAATGTGACATTTGCATCAAATAATATTACTTTATATAATGGTTCAAAAATTTCAACAAATGTAGGCCCGAATGTTGGCGATACATCTTATGGAAAAGTAAAATTAGTAACAGCAGATGGTGTAAACTTTGCATACTATAATAATGGTGCAGTAAAAGAAATTTCTGATATTCAAGGTTCTACTGATAAAATGTTTATTTCAATTAATGGAGATATACAATCAGGAAATATAGATGTTAGAAATTATTCAACTAATGAAGCAAGTGAAATAAACTTAAAAGGTGCTACATTAAAAGCTACAAAAGCTGAAAAAGGAAATGACGGAAATATTTGGTTAACAGCATCAAACAAAATAGTAGCAGAAGATACAACATTTGAAACAGCAAATTATTCTGATGAAGCTGCATCAAGAGAAGGCGGAAATGTTAGATTTTTAGCTGGTAAAAAGGTTTCAGTAGGCGCAAGCAAAATTAATTCAGTAGGAAATGTTGATGTTACTTCACAAAATTATGATGTTGTTTTAGATAAAACAGAAGTAGCAGCTGCTAAAGATGTTAATGTAAAAGCTGCAAACATTGCTTCAATACAAAATGGATCAAGTGTATCTGGAAAAAATGTTTCTTTAAATGGTAAAGCAAGAGCTCAAGTTAATAATTCTGCAGTTACTGCAAAAGAAGATGTAAATATAGAATCTGAAGAGTTAGCTTGGACAGAAAAAGCAGAAATTAATGCAGGAAAAGATATTAATGTTAAAGCTACAAAAGGTTCTTTGTTGTTAAATAATTCATTGATGGCTGCTAGAAATAATATTAACTTGTCATCTAAAGATTCTGTATCTTCACAAAAATTGGCAGGTACTACATTTACAGCGGACAAAGATGTTAATGTAGAATCAACAGAGGACAGTGTAATATTAACAAGTACATCTCAGTTCCAACCTAAAGCTTCTTTGAATTTGAATGCAGCAAAGAATGTTGAAATTAATTCAAAAGGAGACTTAACAACTGAAAAAACAAACATTACTGCCGGTGAAAATGTTTTCTTAACATCTGCTGAAGGTTCAGTAAATGTTAAGGATAGCACAAAATTCTTATCTGGTAAAAAAGTATATATTCAAGGTGCAAATGATGTTAGTACAACAGGCACTGTTGATATGAATAATATTCAAACAAATATTCAAGCTGGCAATGATGTAAATGTTAATTTGGCAAATGTTGGAAACAGACAAAATGGTTTAATTGCAAAAGCTGGTCATAATATGACAGTTACAACAGACGGCACTTTATCAGTATCAAGTTTGATTTCAGGTAATGATATGACACTTAATGCCAATAAAGTAATTGCTGGTCTTCCTTATACTGACGAGACAAAATTACCTGAAGATACAGTAAGTGAACGTTCATATATTGAAGTAGGCGGTGAGTTTACATCAAATGTTGCAAATGATAATTATGAAATCACAGCATCTGGTGAACCTACTAATGATGGTAAATATAACCAAAAACATCATATTCAATACGGCGAAGATGAAAAAATATTATTGGTAAACAAAAGACCAAGAGATAATAATGTAACAGATCCTGATTTGGGCGATAATGACAATGGTAATGAAATAGATCCAATAAAACCTGGAGATATTCCAACTGATCCAAATCCTTCAGAACCTGGCGACGGTGGTAATACTGGTGATGGCGGTAACACTGGAGACGGTGGTAACACTGGTGATGGTGGTGATGGCGGTGATGGCGGTAACACTGGTGACGGTGGCAATACAGGTGATGGCGAAGGCTGTGATGATACTCCAAACGGAGATAATGTAGAAAACGAACAAACTCCTGGATTATTGTCTACTGGTGATTTATCAAAATATTCAGTTCAAACGAATGATAAAAAACAATTCTAATATTGATTTCCAGTTGGTTTTAAAAGCAGAGAAAATAGTAAAAATTTTCTCTGCTTTTTGTGTAACAAATTATTAATAAAACTATAATAATTTGTAAATTTGTCGGACTAAAAATTTTTTATATAGTATATATAAGTTATAGAAATTTTAAGAGAGATTTATATTAAGTATATATTAAAGGTTTGTAACAATAAAAAATAAATTGTAAACATATTTAAATGTATTTAGCAATTTTTTTTTTTAGAGTACTTACAAATAGTATAAAAGAAGAATTATTAACATGAAAAATAAAGGGAAGAAGAACATGAAAAAACTTTTAAGCACAACAATCGCGGTAGGTATTTTCGCTTCAATGAGTATCGCTCCTGCATTTGCAGCTGTTGATGCTGGTGCATTACCAAGTTTAGGTGGTTCAGTCAATGCCGATGTTACCACAAACGGTTCAAACATGAACATACAAATCCAAGGTGGACAAGGTAGTCTTGGAACATTGCATTGGAATGATTTTAACGTAGGTAAAGATGCTACTGTAAACTATGAATTTTCAGCACATAACCAAACTGCATTAAATAAAGTAGATGCAGCTGGTGGTATTTCTCAAATATATGGTAAAATTACTACTTCAGGATGTGCAGGTTGCGGTTATGACGCTACAGGTAAAGTTATATTAATCAACCCAAATGGTGTTTTATTTGGAGATGGCGCAAATGTTAATTTGAATTCATTTACTGTATCAACAATGGATGGTGAATATGATAATGCAACAAACCAACTACAATTAAATAAAGGATCAAACCAAAGTGATTTTGGTATTGTAGTAGAAAATGGTGCAAAAGTTCATGGTGATAAGAATGTGACATTTGCATCAAATAATATTACTTTATATAATGGTTCAAAAATTTCAACAAATGTAGGCCCGAATGTTGGCGATACATCTTATGGAAAAGTAAAATTAGTAACAGCAGATGGTGTAAACTTTGCATACTATAATAATGGTGCAGTAAAAGAAATTTCTGATATTCAAGGTTCTACTGATAAAATGTTTATTTCAATTAATGGAGATATACAATCAGGAAATATAGATGTTAGAAATTATTCAACTAATGAAGCAAGTGAAATAAACTTAAAAGGTGCTACATTAAAAGCTACAAAAGCTGAAAAAGGAAATGACGGAAATATTTGGTTAACAGCATCAAACAAAATAGTAGCAGAAGATACAACATTTGAAACAGCAAATTATTCTGATGAAGCTGCATCAAGAGAAGGCGGAAATGTTAGATTTTTAGCTGGTAAAAAGGTTTCAGTAGGCGCAAGCAAAATTAATTCAGTAGGAAATGTTGATGTTACTTCACAAAATTATGATGTTGTTTTAGATAAAACAGAAGTAGCAGCTGCTAAAGATGTTAATGTAAAAGCTGCAAATATTGCTTCAATACAAAATGGTTCTAAAGTAAAAGCTAAAAATATTAAAGTTAAATCAGATAAAGATGCTTGGTCTTCTAATTCAAGTTTAGATGCAGATTTGATTACAATTGAAGCTGGTAATGATGTTGTAGCATACAATCTTGATTTAAATAATAAAAAGACAGTAATTAATGCAGGTCATGACGTTGATATCAATGTTAAAAATGTTGGTGAAAGACAAAATGGTTTAATTGCAAAAGCCGGTCACGATATGAAAATTAAAACAGATGGTGCATTATCTGTTTCAAGCTTAATTTCTGGCAATGACATGTCAATTGATGCTAAAGAAGTTATTTCAGGTTATGATAAAACTTCAAATAGTTTAAGAGAAGAAGGTGACAGTGCAGATCGTGCTTACATTGAAGTTGGTGGTAAATTTACGTCAAATCCTTCTTATGAAGTTACTGATTCTGCTGACTTAACTGCTGATGGTAAATATAATCAAAGACATCATATCCAATATGGTGATGGTTCAGAAAAAATCTTGTTAGTTACAAAACTTCCATATACTCCACCAGTTGATCCAAATGTACCGGAAGTTGAAGATGATCAAGCAACAATGTTGAACAAATTACCAAGACAACCTGAAGTATTCAACAATTCAACAGTAATAAATGATGGAAGAACAACTTTTGTGGATGTATTCGCTGCAGCTAGTCAAATAGAAATTGAAGAAGATGAAGAATAATAGACCAATTGGTTGAAAATATTAAAAAGGGATCTGAAAAGGTCCCTTTTTATTTGACTTCACTCTTTTACTTAGGATAACATATAATAAGTATTAAGAGGTGTTTTTGTTTTATGAAGTTAAAAATATTTTGTTTGTTTACAATATTTCTGATGGGGGCATCTGTTTTTGCTGATGCAATTATAAATAGAAATATTCATAAAAAAAATAGTGCTATACAAAGTTCAAGTATCATCTATAGTAATTTTGATAGTAATTATGATGAAGAATCTTTTAGTCTTGCGATAAAAGAAGTAAAAGATAAGATTCGGTTGAAACCTAATGATTATATTTTATATGCATCGTTAGTTGATCTATATATAAAATCAAAAGATTATGATAAAGCATATGAGGAACTTGTTTTTCTTGTAAATTTGTCAAAACAAAATAAACTAAATGCAACTTTGAAAAATTATATTACAAATGTATATAATCAAAATAAAACAACGTTGAAGTATTCTAAAAATAAAGGTATGCTTTATTTGAATTTTGCATTGATTGCATTGATAATTGATGATAAATCATTAGCCGAAACATATATCGATAAAGCGTCTAATTATTCATTAGGTTCTGATCATATAAAAGGAGTTCTTTCTTTAATATTCGATTCTAGTGAAAATTTAAATAAAGCAGTTGCTATCTGTGAAAAAATTATTATTAAAAATCCAAAAGATTTTGAAATTAGAAAACTTAGAGCTTCTTATCTTGTCCAAGGTAAATATATAGATGCGGCTATTGATGAATATTCTAATATTCTTTCCATTGTTCCAACAGATGAAGATTCGAAATACTCTATATATAAATTATTATCATTAAAAAATGCAACAGAAAAAGAAATTGCAAGAGCAATATACAAGACAGATAAGCCTGATTATGAACTTGTATATTCTGATTTTGCAAGTATGTTTATAAACCGTGAAGACTTGGATACAGCAGAATTTTATGCAAATATATTGGCGGAAAAATATCCAAATAATCCAAAAGGTTATATTTTATTATCTGAAATTTATATGAAAAAAGGAAAACTTAGAGAATCATATGAAGTATTAACTAAGGCTAGAGATAAAGCAGATAGTAATGAAGTAATTGCAAAATATAATGTTTTGCTAGCTAAACTCTCTGATGAACCTGTAAAAGAAGCAAATTCTTTAATATCTGCGGGATTATATCAACAAGCGCTTGATGTTTTAGATAGTGCAAGCCAAGAAAATTTATATGTTATACTAACTCAGGCAAGAGCCAATTATCTTCTGAATAACAAGCAGACCACTTTTGAACTTTTAAATAAATCAATGATTTTATATCCAAAAAATTCAGATGTTTATTGTGCATTTGGATATATATATTTACAAGAAAATGATTTAGAAAGTGCAAGAAAGTATGTTAATAATTCATTAAAGATAAATCCAAAAAATAAAACAGCTTTAGACTTACAAGATTTGCTTAATAATGCAGAATCTCAGAAGTATATAAGTTTGATAGTTTCTTCTTACGAAGCCCAAAATTATGCAGAATCAATGCGTTTGGTAGATGAAGCACTTAAAATAAATAAAAAAGATCCAATTTTATATTTTTATAAAGCATTAAACTATATAGCACAAAATAATTATGCGGCTTCTACAGCTCATTTATATAAATGTCTAGAGTTAGATAAAAATAATATTCAGGTATATTTTTATTTAGGACTTGCATTTGATAATTTATCTGAGTCTGATAATGCTTTGACTTACTATAGAAAGTTCATAGAATTATTGCCAAAAGATGATTATGGTGAAAGTGAAAAATTAGATTATGCAAAAGCACGTATAAATAAGTTGAAAAACTGATTTATTTTTACAATATTTGACATTTGTACACAATCATGTTCAACTTTGCTATTATGTAATAATGGATATCTTAAAGACATTTGAAATATTTTTATCGGCTCCAATAAGTATAATTCACAAACGTAATATAAAAATTATGCATATTGAAACAAATATTTTTGCTCAAAAAATGCCCGTTGATATCAGTTTTGATGATGATATACAGTTGACAGTTTATAACAATAAAAAAGTATATAAATTGCTTTCAAGTGTAATATATAAGAAAAGATTAAAAGATGAAAATAACAAAAGCAAAGTTTCTTATTAGTGCTCCTACAATAAAAGAATGTCCTGATTTAAAATTGCCTGAATTCGCTTTAATTGGACGTTCAAATGTTGGAAAGTCTTCGTTTATCAATGCACTTGTAAATATAAATGGACTAGCTAAAACAAGTAATACTCCTGGAAAAACTAAATTAATAAATTTGTTTAATATTAGCGATGCTTTTGTTTTGGCTGATTTACCGGGATATGGTTATGCAAAGGTTTCTGGTAAAGTTCAAAACCAATGGCAAAAAAGTTTAGAACAATATTTGTTGAAAAGAGAGTCTATTGTTTCTTTAATACAGCTAATAGATTCCAGACACCCTCTACAACAAAATGATTTACAAATGGCGGAATGGATTAAATATAATAACCTTCCTTGTTTTGTTGTTGCAACAAAAGTTGATCAAATTTCACGATCTAAAATTCTAAATACTTGCAAGAGTTTTGAAAAAGAACTTGATTTGCCAGTATTTCCTTTCTGTAAAACTGAAAAATATTACAACCAAAAAATACTTGATAAAATTGATGAAATAATAAAATCATCACTCTAATTTTCTTTTGTATTTTCTAAAAAAGACTTAATACATTTTTGTATGCTGCTTGGTGTATTCAAATAAGAGTTTTTGTTATTCGAAGAAATATTATTTGCAGTATTATTGACATCAGAATTTTCTATAGTATTTTGATTGACATTTTTAAGGTTATAATCCAGTGTGCTTGAAGCTTCTTTTTTTCTTCTTAAAATAAATACAACAACGAGAAACAGAATAATACATATAGCCATTGTACCGAAAGAAGTTATAGATTTAGAAGCAAATGTTTCTAACTCGGATGGTTGAGAAACTGGCGGGGATGGAACAACCGTCCCCGCATCAAAAGCCGGAATGTTAAGATTAAACATATCCTTATTATTTTCATTTATTTGAATTGATTCTTCCATTTATTATATTTTAACCTTCTGTTGTTTTTTGTTTTCTTGGTTTTCTTCCTGGTTTTTTCTTTTTAACTTCTATTTCTGTTTGTTCTTTTTCTTCTTTTATTCCTTCAGTTGGTATTTCCTTTTTTTCTGTTTTAGATTGTTTTTTTCTTCCTGAAGTTATTCTTTGTTTCTTTTCTTTTTGTTGTTCGTTTTCTATTGGTTTTTCAATAGTTTTTTCTTCAATTTTTTCTTGATCAACAGTTGGTTCTTCAACAATTGGTAATTGTTCTTGAACGATTTTTATATCTTCTTTTATTTCTTCTTCAATAACTTTATTTTCATTTTGTATAGTTGTTTGTTCTTGTTGTTCAGCTTTAGGTTGATTATTTCTATTATTGAATTTATTGAAGTTCTTTCTTTGCTGATTAAATTGATTATTTTGTTGGTTTTGTTGATTTTGTTGATTTGATTGATTTTGGTTATTATTGTTATTTTGTTCGTTTTCTAACAATGGATTGTTATTCGGATTGTTAAAAACTTTATTTTGCTTATAGTTTGGGGTTTTATTCTTAATTTGTTGAGCCGGAATTTTTAGTTTAGCTGCTTTAGCTTTTATTTCTCCTTCTGCAACAGGAGCTGAGAAGTTTAAATCGTCAGCTATATAACCGGTACCTTGGCAATGCGGACATTTTTTTCCGAATATTTCAGATAAACTTTGTCCTTGTCTGTGTCTTGTTAATTCTACCAAACCCAAGTCTGAAAGTTGCCCTACTTGTGGTTTTGCCTTGTCTTTATCAAGTGCAATTTCAAGTTCTTCCATTATTGCGAGTTTATCACGTCTGTTATTCATATCGATAAAGTCTACAATTACCATACCGCCGATATTTCTTAATCTTAATTGACGTGCTATTTCGTGTACTGCTTCAAGATTTGTCTTTACTATAGTTTCATCTTGTGTTGTTGAACTTACAAATTTACCGCTGTTTACGTCTATTACAGTAAGTGCTTCTGTTGTTTGTATGAATAAATAGCCTCCGCTTGGAAGATTTACTTTGGTTTGAAGTGCTGCTTTTATTTCTTTTACAATGCCAGATGCTACAAGTAATGTTTCAGAACCTTTATATACATTTACATCTATATTTTTATTCATATTCCAGTTTTGTAAAATCTGTTGGGTTCTATGAACTCCGTAAGAAGTATCTAATATAATTTCATCAACATCTTCACTGCAAGCTTCTCTCATAACTCTGTATAGCAGGTCTTGGTCTCTATATAATAAACTTGGTGCCGGTCTTGTTTCTGCTGCTGTAACAATAGTATTCCATTTTTCAAGAAGAATTTCCATATCTTCTTGAATATCAGCATCAGATTGTCCTTCTGCTTCTGTTCTTACTATAACTCCAATTCCTACAGGTTTTAAAAGACTTATAATAGATTTTAATCTTGCTCTTTCTTTTTGATTTACAATTTTTCTTGATACATTTATACCCGTTTCCTGTGGCATCAATACTAAAAATCTTCCGGGTAAACTAATCATTGTTGAAACTCTTGGCCCTTTATGTCCGACAGGTTCTTTTACGACTTGTACTATAATTTTTTGTTTAGGTGATAGTTTTTCTTTTAAAGTACCTTTACCTATTGCGTCATGTGCGTGTAAAAAACCCATTTTATCGTAGCCTACATTTACAAATGCAGCATCAATACTTGGTAATATATTATCTACAGTAGCTAAATATACATCATTTAATAGCATATCGCCACGATGTACATAAAATTCACAAACTTTACCATCTTCAATTACTGCTGCAATATTATCTCTTTCTGCTACAACTATTGCTTTTGACATACTTTTTCCTTTTCTAATTGTAAACTCTTACAACTTGTTCATATCTTTGTCATAGAAAGCTTTTCTTATGATTTTAAAGTTAATATCAGGTCTATACAGGCTTATAACATCATCAGGTTTCACTGACGGAATTTCTTCTGATTGTCCTGTTTTTAAAATCATTTGAAGTTTATTTTCTTTTACTTCTATTGACTTTATGGATTGTTTTATATTTACAAGTTTTTTTATACCTTTTTTATTTATCTTCTCTATAAATATTTCATTACTTGAAGATATTACTTCTTTAATATACAACAAATCTTTATTTTGTAAAATACCCTCAATAACAGGTTCAAAAGAATATGATGCCCATTGTGCCATAATATCAATGGCTGGAGTATTTTTATCTATTTTATTTGCATTTATAATTCTTATCTTAGAAGGTAGAACTTTATTAAGCTCTTCTGCAAGATTTTTTTCTTCTATATTGTCATATATTTCTATATCTATAAGCTCACATTCACTTTCAACAAAGATTGGAAGTGCTATCCCAAGTGAAAATTTGGGTGATGGGTTAAATCCTTGTGAAAAGACCAAACTTAAACCTGAGCGGTATAGTGCTTTTATTATTGTGTTCTGCCAGTCAAGATGAGAGATGTATCTCATTTCATCTTTTTTTGATATTTTCAGTCTGTATTTATAAGTTTCAGATATTTTTTGTTCAATATTATTTTCTTTTTTGTTTATTGATTTAAATTCATTATCAAGAATTTTGTTTGTTTTTAAATTTGTACATACACCGCAATTAACACAAGAGAACTCACAAGGGATTATATTTGCAGCTTTAATGGCATTATTATATTGTTCTTTTAACCATTCCTTGCTTAGTCCTGAATCAATGATATCCCAAGGCAAATCTTCTTCTAATGAATAACTTCTTTGTGCTTCTTCATCTATATTGAATCCGCACTCTAGTGCTGTTTGTTCCCATAAATTTTTATCTATATTTTCATCCCAAGTTGATAAATATACTCCTTTTTTGTGTAATTCAAGGAAGAATTTATTATATTTTTCATCTCCTCTTGTAAATGCACTTTCAATTTTTGATGTAAAACTATTATGATAATTTATTTTTACACCTTTTATTATTTTGACTTTATCTAAAAGATATTTTATTTTATTTCTTATTTCTTCTTGAGAGTTTTGTCCAAACCATTGGAATGGTGTAAAAGGTTTCGGTACAAAAATTGATACGGTGCAGGTTAAATTTAGGCTGTCTTTTAACTCGAGTTCTTTTTTTATAAGTTTACTTCTGTATTTTATTTTATTGAAAAGTTCTGCCATTTCATCAAGGTCTTCATAATTTTCAGTTGGCAGACCTATCATAAAATATAGTTTTATATGATTGAATCCTGTTTTGTAGCAATTTAAAATTGTATCTGTAATTTGTTCTTCTGTCAGGTTTTTATTTATTACATTTCTTAGTCTTTGACTTCCCGCTTCAGGGGCTAGAGTTGCTGTTGTTGCTCTTACTCCTCTTACCAGTTCTGCCAGTTTTGTACTATAGCGGTCTATTCTTTGGCTTGGAAGTGATACTGATACTTTCTTTTTATTCATTTCTTCACTTAATGATTCAATTACATTTTCTATATTTTTATAATCGTTTGAAGATAATGAAAGTAATGAATATTCCTCATAGCCTGTTTCTGACACAGATTCTTTAACCATATTTATTATATCTTCGGCTTTTCTTTCTCTAATTGGAAGATTTATATGTCCTGCTTGACAAAAACGGCACATTCTTCCGCAGCCTCTTCTTATTTCTATAATGGTTCTGTCGTGTACACTTGAAGAATAAGGAACAGGTGCTTTGGGTGCTCTATTTAGTTTTGATATATCAAAAATTCTTTTTTTTGTTTTATTTTGTTCTTGTGGTGAAAAAACACCTTCAATTTTAGATAATTCTTTTATTATTTCTGTCTTGGTTTTATTTTTATCTTTTAATTCTTTATATTTTTCAAGAACATCAATTATAAGTTCTTCCCCGTCTCCAATAAGGAATATATCAATAAAATCTTGTATTGGTCTTGGATTAAAACAGCAAGGACCACCTGCCATTATTATAGGGTCTTTTTCTTCTCTTTTCTTTCTTTCAACTTGCAAACCTGATAATTTTATCATCTCAAGCATTGTGGGGTATGCAAGTTCATATTGAAGAGAAAACCCGATAATGTCGAAATATTTTACCGGTTTCTTACTTTCTAATGTTAAAATTGGCAGATTGTTTTTTATTAATTCTTCTTTATAGTCAATATCAGGAGCATAAACCCTGTCTGCCATATATCTTTTGTCAGCATTTACAATGTCGTATAGGATCTTTTGCCCCAGATTACTTATGGCTATTTCATATTTGTCAGGAAAAGCAAAAGCTATTTTTACTTCTGCTGTTTCAAAGTCTTTGTTATAACTTAAATATTCTGAACCTATATATTGGTATGGCTTTTTTATTTTATATAATAAACATTGATTTTCTATTGGTAATTCTTGATTCATTTATGCTAAATCTTCCGGAACATATCTTTCTATATCTATAATTTCTCCATAAGACTTATTGTTTCTGAATTGATTAAAAAAGTTCAATAATGATTCGTAAGGTACTTTGTATTTATAAAGTCCTACTCCTATTCCATTGTGTTTCATTACTGTAACTATAAAAAAACATTTTTGTGCATACTCTCTTAGTGCTTCTTCTTTGAAATAATTTCCGTTTTCATCTTTTGTTATTTTTACATATTGGAAACCTTTGAAAAAACGCTGACGTGCAGTATCGCCATCTTTTGGAGTTTTTTTAAATAAATTTATTACTTTATCTTTATTTTCACTCATATTAATATTGAAACGAATTTATCAAATTCAGGCAAGAATTTAACATAATTTTTAATATATAATTTATTATTTTATTTGAATCTTTTAAAATAAATTTATGTTTGAAGAGTTAGAAGAAATAAAAAATAAATGTTTAGAATGTCAGAAATGTGCTTTGTCCAAAACAAGGACAAATATTGTTTTTTCTGATGGTAATCCAAACAGTAATTTAGTTTTAGTTGGAGAAGCTCCCGGATACTGGGAAGATCAAAAAGGTAAACCTTTTGTTGGTAAAGCCGGTCAATTACTTGATAAAATTTTTGAGTGTGTTGGTTTATCAAGAGAAAAAGATGTCTATATTTGTAATACATTAAAATGCAGACCACCAGAGAACAGAGATCCTCTTCCTGAAGAAAAAGCTGCTTGTAAAGAGTATCTTGATGCTCAATTAAAAATATTAAAGCCGAAAATTATTTTAATATGTGGACGCGTGGCGTTGAATACTTTTCTACCAGAATATCCTAGTATTACAAAGGTTAGAGGCAAGTGGTTCGATGGACCAAATGGTGAAAAAATGATGCCGATTTTTCATCCTTCATACCTTTTAAGAAATGATTCAAGAGAAAAAGGCAGTCCCAAGTGGTTAATGTGGCAAGATATTAAAGAGATAAAAAAAGTTTATGATGAAATTTGTAAGTTATAAAAAAATACTTGTTAGGTCTATACGTATATTTTTATATTTTGTATTACTAATTGTTATTTATTCAATATTTATAGAACCGAGATTGATCAGAATTAATGAACAGAATTTATATCTGCCCAATTTTCAAACAGAACATAACGGTATGAAAATTGCTGTTCTATCTGATTTGCATATAGGCGGTCTTGGCATGGATGAATGGCAATTAAAAAGAATTGTAAAAAAAACAAATAAGCAAAAACCTGATTTTATTTTGCTTTTAGGTGATGTTGATTCAATCAGACTTTCTAAATCAGGAATACCTTTTGAAAAAATATCTGAAATCTTTTCAAAATTTTCTTCTAAATATGGAGTTTATTCTGTTTTAGGAAATCATGATTATAAACCTAATCCATCTATTCATAAAATTTTAAAAGCTGCCGATATAAAAGTATTAGATGGCTCATCCTGCAACATAAAACTAAACAATAAGAATGTTGTTTTATATGGGTTGAAAGATTTTTGGCATTATGATTATGATGAAAAATTAATCAAGAAGGATATAAATTCTTCCATAATTGTATTATCTCATAACCCTGATACATTTCCTTTTATTCCGGATTATACGGCGTTAACGTTGAGCGGACATACCCATGGCGGTCAAATTTATCTGCCGTTTTTAGGTGGCGTTTTTTGTTCATCAATGTATGCTCAGCGTTATATTAAAGGTTATGTTGTTGAAAATAATAAACATATTTTTATAACGAGCGGCTTGGGAAATTGTGCTCCTGCCAGATTTGGTAATATACCTGAAATTGTTATATTGAATTTATATTCACAAGACAGTTATCCAAA
>CALUQL010000009.1 GCA_944322895.1 Candidatus Gastranaerophilales bacterium | reverse complement strand
TTATTCCAAACGCACATTGGATAACTAAACGGTGATAAATCTCGCCAATTAAAGACTCTGTCATCTATAATATTTTCGAAATTTGCATCTACAAAATACGGGAACGGTGTATTTATTCCATTTTTTTCATCATAACCATCAGGCATACACATTGCTATATCAAGATTTTTCTCTTTTATTAGCTCATATAATCTTTCAAACATATTAGGTTTAACCCAATCATCAGGATCAACAAAACCTATACATTCACCTGTAGCAAGTCTTAATCCGTCATTCCTTGCCGCACCTGTACCTTTATTTTCCTTATGAATAACTTTTATTCTTGCATCTTTTTGTTTATATTCTTCTAAAATATCATAACTATCATCTGTAGAACCGTCATCTACACATATAATTTCAATATCTTTTAATGTCTGATTCATCAAACTATCAAGAGACGACCTCAAATATTTGCCTACATTATAAACAGGCAGAATTACGGATACTTTTGGCTTTTCATTGTTTGTTTCGCATTCATTTATTATATCTGTTATAACTATATCTTCTTTTTTATTTTCTTCTTTGCTTTTTGTCTTCAAATGTAATTTTTTTTGAATTTTATTTCCAAACTTAATTAACTTTTTATACGGTTTTAATTGTTCTTCATAATATTTTTTCTGTTCAAGAATATGAAAACTCAAAGCTTCTTCTTGAACATTAAACCTATCTTGCTGAGCTTTCAGCATTTCTTCATAGCCTTTTTTTAAGTCAGATATTTGTTTTTCTAAATTATTAACATGCCAGATTTCAGTTTCTTTTTGACGTCTTAAAATTTCTTTTTCATACCAATCTTTTTGAGATTCAAGTTCTGACAGATAATAATCTTTTTGTTTTTCCAAATCTTCAACTGATTTTACATTATAAAATGCCTCAATTGCTTTTTTTTCTTCAATTAGTTTATTTTCATATTCAATTTTTAATTTTTCTTTTTCATATTCAAATTTAGATTTTAGAAATTCTATTTCACTTTCATAAAATCTTTTCTGAACTGCAATTTCTTGTTGAAATTCTTTTTCAAGTTTTACAAATTGTTCCTGAATATCTGTCATTATGAACCTTAATTTTTCTTTATTATTTTCTTTATTTTATTTTTCAACTGTTCTACTTTTTTATAAAACTTTAATATTATTTTAACCAATAAATAATTATTTTCATAATATTCTTTTTGTTTTATTAAAGCTTCTTGATAGTGTTGTTTTTGTTCTTCCAATTTCCATTCATAATCAGCTTTTAATTTTTCACTGACTTGCTTTACTGATTCAGCTTGCCATGCTTTTAATTCATACTCTTGTTTTACAAGTTTTGAATGCCATTCTTCATATGCAGCTTTTAATTCTTCAGATTTTTTTGCTTCCATATAATGGAATTGTTCATCTATTTTCTTTTTTACTTCTTCATCACAATGGTTTTTCCACCATTCTTCTATTTTGTTTTTTTCTTCATTTGCTTCTTTCTTATATTGTTCCAGATATTCTTTAATAGCTATAATATCTAAATTACATTTATGTTCTGCTGCTTTTATTCTTTTATTTGAAGTTTTATATTTTTCTACTAAAAAATTCCAAAATCCGTAATATGAACGCTCTAATATATTCTTAAACTCATCATAGCAATAACTTTTAGCAAGCTCTTGCTCAGCTTCTTTTGTAAGTTCAATTCTTTGAAAAAACTCTTTCATTTTTCCAAAATAATCTTCATAATATCTATCTTCTAAAAGTGTATAGCGGTGAAAAATATCATCTATTATCCAGCTTATTATCTCTGTTTTTTTCTCTTCAAAAAATGGTGTTTGTTTTAGTACATTATATGTTCTTTCAACCATTGGAATTCTGTCATAAACCTTTTTATCGGAATTCTGCATTGTTGAAAATTGCCTGTTTTGCCTGTAATAATATGGTGCTTCCCATAAAATATTTATCCTTTGAGCTTTTAAATATATTTCAAAAAAGAAAGGTAAATCTTCATAAATATATCCATTTTGAAATTTAACCAAAGTATTTTGCAAAAACTCTCGTTTATATATCTTGTTCCAAAGTACAACATTAATATTTAAAATTTCATCTTTTGTTTCTTCCGGTGTAAATACTTTATCCTCATATTTTTCTAAAGATTTTAAACTATAATAATCATTTGTATAAAATGTTTGCTCTTTATCATCATATAATTGTGATTGACACATTGTTATATCTGAATCAACACTCTTTGCTTTATTATACATTTTTTCAAACATATCAAGTTCAACCCAATCATCAGAGTCAACAAAACCTATGTATTCACCAGATGCAACTTCCATTCCTAAATTTCTCGCATATGATTGGCCTGAAACATTATCTATATTTAATAAAATTATTCTTTTATCATTTTCTAAATAATGTTGCACTATATTTTTTGAATCATCAGTAGATGCATCATTAACACAAATAATTTCTATATCTTCTAATGACTGGTATATTAATGAAGTCAAACACTTGGAAATATATTTTTCTACATTATGAAATGGTACTATTATTGATACTTTAGTCATCTTCGTTTAACTTCTCCAACTCTGAAAACTTAAATGTAAAATCGAACTTTATTTTTTTAAATATCCGTACATAGATTCTATCATTTGAGTAATAAATATCAAATATTTGAGGACATTTCTTAAATTTGGCAATATAGCTCTTGTATTTTAAATAATATACACCATCTTCTTTATAGAGTATTTCCATTAATTTATACATAGACTTCATTTTATATTTCTGAAATTCATAATACAAAATACTGCCTGTTTTTAAGTTTTTAAAAAGAAAATAATTATATTTGAATCTGCCTTTTACCATAGATGGAGGAAATATATTTTCATTAACCAGAGAACTTTCCTTTTTCATTTTTTTAGCAAAGGCGGATTTATATTTTGGATTAAGATGTTCAAAACGATATATAAAGTCTTCAACCTTTTTTCGGAAAAATATATATTTAATATCATCAAAATCAGGTAAATCTTTTATCTTGTTATACATAATTTCTGCAACATCAATAATATGTAAGAACTTTTTACCTGCTTTTTGAATAATTGAGCCAGTTCTATTTACACGATAATAATATAAAAATTCTCTAACAATAGAAATCTTTTGAGTTTTAAAGAAAATAGTAAAGAAAAATGGGCCGTCTTCGAATATTAACCCATCGGGAAACTCTGCCTGACACTCATCAATTAAGCTCCTTCGATATAGTTTATTCCATGCCATAACACAAACATCCATTATAAATGGTTTTGTATCTTTATATGAAAATGCTCTATTATCAAAGCTTGAATCAAAATACTCTAAGGTATAATAAGGATTTGAATCATCTATTTTTTGATTTGTTTCATCAAACTGATGAACTGCACATATTGAAATATCGGTATCAAGTGAAGTTATATTTTTATATAACTTTTCAAGCATTGCAGAATCTATCCAGTCATCAGAGTCAATAAAACTAAAAAACTCACCTTTTGCTACTTTCATCCCTGCATTACGTGCTGATGATAATCCGCCATTTTTTTTATCTACTATAATTATTCGTGAGTCTTTATTTTTATATTCTTCCAGTATTCTTCTTGAATTATCGGTTGAGCCATCATTTACACATATAATCTCTATATTTGAAAAAGTTTGACATAAAATACTATCCAAACATTTTGGCAAATATTTCTCCACATTATAAACAGGAACTATTACAGATATTTTAGGCTCTTTCATACTTTATTTTTGCTCTAACTTTGAATATTCAAATTTGAAACTAAACTTTATTTTCATAAATAAAACTACATAAATTTTATCATTTTCATACCATACATCATACAAATTTGCTCGTTTTTTTAACCTTAATTTAAAATTCCAAAATTTAAAATAATAAATATTTTCTTCTGTATACAAAACCTGCATTATTTTATACATTAGCCTTATAATAAATTTTCTATAATAAAAACTTAAAATACTTGTATTATTTTTTATTGCACAAAGACTTCTATATGTTATAGGATATTCTTTATTTATATATGCAAAATCAAATATCGATTCATTCAATAGTATTGATTCTTTTTTTAATTTTTTAGAAAATTTATTCTTCAGTTTTAAAGGAATTAATTCATATCTGTAAATTATATCATCAGCTTTTCGATGAAAAAACTCATATTTTAAAGATTCCCAAATATCGTTTTTTTCCAAAGAAGAATACATTAAATTAACAACATCTATAATATCCAAGAACTTTATACCGCCTTTTTGGACAATTGAGCCTGTTCTATTTATTCTGTAGTAATATAAAAAATCCCTAACTATTGAAACTCTTTGAGTTTTGAAAAATATAGAAAAAAAGAAAGGACCATCCTCAAAAATTAAACCCTCAGGAAATTCTGCCTTACATTCATCTAAAAAACTTTTTCTATATAACTTATTCCAAGCCATGACACAAACATCCATCAAAAAATCTTTTGTATCATTATAAGAAAAGACTTTACCCTCAAAAGATGAGTCAAAATAACTAAGATCAAAATAAGGCCCTGCTTCCTTTATTTTTTGTTCCTGTTCATCAAAAAGATTAACCGCGCAAATTGAAATATCAGTATTAAGAGTTTTGATATTTTGATATAACTTTTCTAACATAGTTAAATCAACCCAATCATCTGAATCAATAAAACTTATATACTTACCAGTAGCAACCTTCAGTCCTGCATTGCGAGCAGACGACAACCCGCCATTTTCTTTATCTATTATCTTAATTCGAGAATCATTCTGCTTATATTCTTCAATAATTTTTCTTGAATTATCTTTTGAACCATCATTTACACATATAATCTCTATATCAGAAAATGTCTGATTAACAATTGTATCCAAACATTTTTCAAGATATTTTTCAACATTATAAACAGGTACTATTACAGAAATTTCTGCCAACTTTATTTCTCCGATTTTGTTTTATATTTTTCTATTAATTTTTGAATTGGAGATTTCATTTCTTCTCTAAGTTTAACTTCCACTTCTTGCATTTGTTTTTTTAGAGTTTCAATTTCTTCATCATGTTTTTTCTGTTGAACTTCCAACTCTATACTGAATTGAGATTTTAGTTCTTCTATATTTCTAATATTTTGCAGTTTTTCTGTTTCAAGTTGCTTTTGAATAGTATCAATATGATTTTTTATTTCAATATCAAATTGTTCAAGATTATTTGAAATATTTTGAATTCTTGAAGAAATAATTTCTTTATATTCTTTTCTTAAATCAGAAATTTTTTCTTCATTCTTTTGTTTATAAACCTCAATATTTGCAACTATTTGTTTATTTTTCTCTAATATTTTGTCTTGCTCTTTATTTAACTCTACAAAATTATTTTGAAGTACAAACGATAAATCTTTTATATCATTGTATAAATATTTAGCCTTTTCTTCGAGACATTCATTTAAATGATTATAACTATTTTTCAAATCCAAATCTATTTTGGAATCAAGTTTCTCAAAATTTCTTTGTACTAGTTCTTCTGTATACTTATAATTTCTTGTTATTTCATCATAAATTTGAGAAATTTTTATATCAGTATCTTTGACTAAACCTGATTTTTCTTCTTCTATCTTATTATAAATTTCAGACGTCTCTTCATTTAGCTTTGAAAACAATTCCTCTGTATACTTATAACTTTTTGTTATTTCATCATAAATTTGAGAAATTTTTAAATCAGTATCTTTAACTAAACCTGATTTTTCGTCTTCTATTTTATTATAAATTTCAGACTTTTCCTCATTTAGCTTTGAAAACAATTCCTCTGTATATTTATAATTTTTTGTTATTTCTTCATATACATCAGAAATTTTAGAGTCAGTTTTTTGCTCGATGTTTATATTATTTTTTTCTATATTTGAATATAATTCTGTTCTATTTAATTCTATATCTTCAAAAACTTTTTTTATTTCATTAGAAAATTCAACATTTTTGTCTTTTAATTCTGAGAATAAATCTTCAGTATATTTATAATTTTTTGTTATTTCTTGATACACAGAATTAAAGCGAGTATCAATTTCTTCTATGCCAATAATTTCAGAACGAAGTCTATCTTCTACTTTATGTATATCAAGGTACTCAGTAAAAACTTTGTTATTAAAATCTTCAAAAGTATTATTCATAACAAGAAGATATCCCTGAAAATGATAAACTCTTTTCCAATAATCATCTTCAATATTTTCTATTTCCAAACTCTGAAAAATTTTTTTCATTTGAAAGAAAAATTCTTTATGGTAGTTTTCTTTCAAAAGTGAATATCTGTGAAATAAATCATTTATAATCCAAGCTTGAATTCTTTGTTTTAAATCACTTAAATATGGAACTTTTTTTAATTTTTCATATGTAAGAGAAACCATAGGCAAACGATCCAATATTTTATTATTAAACTGCTGCATTGTAGAATTTTTACGATTGATTCTATAACTGTATAGATTTTTCCATACTATTTGAATTCTTTTTGCGCTAAGATATGTACCAAAGAAAAAAGGTAAATCTTCATAAATAAAACCTTCTGGAAATTTTTCACCTATATTGTTTAAATATTCTCTTTTATAAATTTTGTTCCATAGGGCAACATTTATATCTAAAATACAGTCTTTTGTGTCTTCTGCACTAAAAACATCATTTTGAAAAGAAGATAAACAAGATAAAGAATAATAATCAGATGTTATATAGTTTTCATTTATATCATCATATTCTCTAACTTGGCACATAGATATATCAGTATCATTAGCTTTTGCACTATTATATAAACACGCAAACATATCCGGCTCAATGAAGTCATCAGAATCAACAAATCCGATATATTCACCAGTTGCTATTTCTATACCTCTATTTCTTGCAAAACCCTGACCTTTTCGCTCTGTTATATTTATAAGTTTTATTCTGGAATCTTTTTGTAAATACCCTTCAACAATTTCTAATGTTCTATCAGTAGATGCATCATTTATTAAAATAACTTCTATGTCCTCAAGTGTTTGAGATAACACACCATTAAGACACTCTTCAATATAGTTTTCAACATTATTAAATGGTATTATTACTGATACTTTTGGCATTATTAATTATCCTGTAATTCTTTCTTTAGATTTTTTAACTTTTCATCAAATTCAGTTCTTAATTCAGTTATTTTTTGTTCAAAGAAATATTTGTCTTCTTCTCTTTTTTGACATAATTTTTCGTTCAGCTCTTTATAAATTTTGGTAAGTTCTTCATAAAAAACAGAAGACATACTATTCATGTGTTCATACATTTTATCTAAATTTTCAGAAACTATTTTTTCCAAATCTATTACTCTATATTCAGACAAATTACCATTATTCAATGCTTTTAGTTTAGAATCAATCTCATCTATTTGAATATCTAATAATCGCTTTAGATTAACATATCTTACTATTATTTCTTTTTCTAGTTCTGATATTTTATTCCAAATATCATCTTTTCCACTATTAATAATAGATGATATTTCATTACTTTTATCAGAAATTAATTTTTCTGTATATTGATAATTTTTACTTATCTCATCATATACGTGGTTTACTTCCATACCTTTTTTATTTATTTCTGAATTGATATAATCATAAACCTTGGCAATATCTTCATAAATTTGTTTAGTCAAATCTTCATTTTTGGAACTTACTTCATTAAACAATTCATTATTTTTTATCTGATTCTGGTAGTCTTTATCATAAAATACTTTTTCAAGCTGATTAAAACGACACAAAACCTCGTAAGAATTATTTTTTATAGTTTCTAGATTATTCTGATAGAATTTATTGAATTCATTTTTTATCAAATCATTTTGATTATTGATAACGCCTTTATATTTCTGAATTTCTTGATCGACTTTATCACTTATAAGTTGAGCTATTTCTTCGTCATTTTCAAGAAAATTTCTTCTATAAAAATGATTTTCCTTCGTATTTATTACTTGTTCTTCTATAGATTTTAAATATAAATTTTTGACAAAATCAGTATCATATATTTCATTAGTATTAACAAAACAAACAAAATCACCACCAGCTACACCAAGTGCTATTTTTTTAGCTGATATATTATCCTCAGAAATTGGCAAACAGATCAATTTAATTCGTTCTTCTTTTAAAGCTACTTCTTTTACTATATTTTCTGCTTCATCTTTTGAAGCATTATTTATACATATAATCTCAATATCCTTAAATGATTGATTTATAAGGCTACTTAAACATTCCTTCAAATTATCTTGCTTATCATATATTAAAATTAAAGATACTTTTGGCGATTTCATATTTTATCTCTTTTTTGTTTTTCTTATTTTTTGAATTAATTTTTGGAATAAATTCTTTCTTTTTTCATCCATTTCAATTCGCATTTGAACTATTTGATTTTCCATATTTATTAGCTTATTTTCATATTTTATTCTTTGTTGATTTATTTTTTCATCAAAGTCTGATTGCAAGTTGATAACATTTTTATCATATTCCTCTTTTTGTTGCGTTAGTTTATTTTCCATATCTAACATAATTGATTTTAAAGTCTCAGTACTAATCTTTCTATCAACATTTTCTTTCACATAATTTATTTCTGATAACAGATTTTCATTACTAATTTTTAATTCAATGGTATTTGAATTTAAAATATTCTCAATTTTTAGATGGGAATCCTTAATCTCTTTATAAAGTTTAGAAAAGTTTTCATTTGTATACGAATATATTTCACTAACTTTATGATTAGTTTCTTTAGTGTGTTTTTCATCTAATACTTTAGTTTCTATAGAAAATTTTTCTTCTAGAGACTTTATATTTTCCTCTGTTTTTATCTTTAAAAAATTTATTTCTGAATTTATTTTATTTTCTGTATCTATTTTTAAATTATATATAGAAGAGTTAATTTCATTTAAAGTTTCTGACCTTTTTTGGTTCTGTTTTTCTTCAACCGTTTGCACTAAATATTCTGTATAACTGTTATTTTTGGTTATTTCTTCATATATATTTTTCTCGATATTTTTTATATCATTTCTAATATTTGTTTCAGATTCATTTATCTTATCTGAAACAGCAATCTCGAATATATTAATTCTTTCATTATTTTCAGACGTAATTGTATTCAATTTATCAGAAAAATTTTCTTGAACTTTTGAAATGAAATCATTTACATTATTATAATTTTTTGAAATTTCTTCATAAACTTTACTGATTTTCTCATCGACATTATTATTCAGCTGTTCTTTAAGTTTTTCATCATTTTCATTTGTATAATCATAATTTCTTGAAATTTCTTCATAGACTTTACCTATTTTAGTGTCTGTTTCATTATTCAACTGAAATTTAATTAATTTATCATTTTCTTTTGTATAATCATAGTTCTTTGAAATTTCTTCATAGACTTTACTAACTTTTTCAACAACATTATTATTTAGCTGTTCTTGAAGTCTTTCATCATTTTCTTTTGTGTAATCATAATTTTTTGAAATTTCTTCGTAGACCTTACCGATTTTTTCATCGACATTATTATTTAGCTTCTCTTGAAGTCTTTCATCACTTTCTTTTGTGTAATCATAGTTCTTTGAAATTTCTTCATAGACTTTACCTATTTTAGTGTATGTTTCGTTATTCAACTGTTCTTGAAGTTTTTCATCACTTTGTTTTGTATATTCATAATTCTTGGAAATTTCTTCATAAACTTTACCTATTTTTTCATCGACATTATTATTCAATTGTTCTTGAAGTCTTTTATCACTTTCTTTTGTATATTCATAGTTCTTTGAAATTTCCTCATAGACTTTCGAAGTTTTATTATCAGAGTTAGCATTTAATAAAACAACTTGTCCCTTAATAAATTCATAAGCAGCAGATATTTCAGAATATATTTTTTGTATATCTTCATCATTTGCAAATAGTCTTATATTTGTTGTACTACCACCAATATCATCTTTTAGAAATTTGCCGGAAGATTTTTGTTTATATTCAATAATTTTATTTCTAAAAGGAGTAAAATCCAAATAATAATAATACAAGTCATAGATAAAATGCTCAAAAGGAATTAACCAAGGTTTAAAGCGACCTGCAAGATGAAAAATTACAGCCTTATCAAGTTTACTTGAATCAACATTTTCATATTGTAAATATTGATAATTCCAAATATTTGATAATTCTTTTATATTTTCAGATAAAACACTATTAACAATATCTTGATCTTGCCATAAAATTTTGGATTTGTTCTTTTTTGCATAATCAAGAAGACTTAACTCTAAATTATTCTTTCGCCAAAAATCAAGATTTAAAAGCATTACACCGGCATTAAAATATTTTTTCAACCCTAGTCTTTTTGATTCTTTTGTACTGTCAGCATCAAGAACCATTGCAACAGCATAATTATCTATATTTGCATCAAAAATTCCTTTTAAAGAATTATTTATAATTACATCACAATCCAAATACAAAACTTTGCTTAATGAATTTAATAAAGTAGGAAGCTTAAATCTAAAATAAGTAGGTAAAGTTACATGATAGTCTTTGTAATCAATATTATCTTTTTTCAATAAAGGATAATCAGAAAAGTCATTGATATTCACAGATAAATATTCAATATTAAAATTTTTAATGTTTTTTAAAGACTCAATTTCTTTTTTATCTTTTTTTGTTAATCCGCCATCAAGAATATAAAAGTTGATATTTTCATTAACATCAGCATTTTTTAAAATTGAAGCAATAGAAACTGCAAGCTGTTCAACATATGCAGAGTCTAAACTGTAACAAATATTATATTCTTGCATATAATTTATCCCAATCTACCCCTTTGATTGTACAATAATTACAGAAAAAAAAATATATTTAATATAAAATAATTAAAGTATTTTAAAAAAATGACGAAAATATTTATGTAAAATATGGTAACGGAAAATGGTAACACAAGAAGACAGTGATTTAAAGAAAGTAGGCTTGGAATTAATGTTCCTTACACCTGAAAAGTGTTCAAGAGAAGGTGGAATTTCTGCTGTTGAACTTGCTAAATCACTTGATATGCCTCTTGATGTTGTAAAAAAGAAATTAAAAATTTTATTAGATAAAGAAATAATAAGAGTATACGGAATAAATCCTAAGTTATGGAAATTTGATGAATATAAATTCCAAAAAATGGATGAAGATGATGATGTTTACAGACTCTTATGCAACTTTGACGATGTAGATTTTGACAGATATTTTTCTTATAACTAATACATTATGACATTCTTGAAAAAACTTCTATTTCAAGATTACCTGTTGTATTTGCCAAGAAATAAGCACTTGATGCAATCATTGAAGCATTATCTGTACAATATTTCATTTCTGGTGCATAAATTTTATAGCCTTGTTCTCTTAATGCAAAAAATTTCTTCCTTATTTCAGAATTAGCAGCGACTCCACCAGCTAAAACAATTGTTTTTGCGTCTATATTATCTGCGGCTTTTTTAGTTTTCTTAAACAAAGTAGATGTAACATTTTCCTGAAAACTTGCTGCTATATCAGCTTTAGGAAGTTCTTCATATTCTTTTTTCAATTTTTGTATTAATTGTAAAGAAGCTGTTTTTAGACCTGAGAAACTAAAATCATATTCATTTTGAAGTTTAGCCTCAGGCAGTTTAAAAGCAAAAGGATTTCCTGTTTGAGCCAATTTATCAAGATTTACACCCCCAGGATACGGAAGACCTATTAATCTTGCAACTTTGTCATAAGCTTCCCCTATCGCATCATCAATAGTTTCACCTATTATTTTTTGTTCCAAATAACTTTTAACCTCTATTATTTGAGTATGTCCTCCACTGATCAAAAGAGCAACAAATGGTGGTTCAAGTTCAGTGTTAAGATAATTTGCACAAACATGTGCATTTAAGTGGTTAACACCTATAAAGGGCTTATCATTCGCAATGGCAAGCGCCTTTCCTGCATTCATTCCAACAAGTAATGAACCGACTAAACCCGGACCAACAGTTGCAGCAAAAGCAGTAATATCATCAGCAGTCAAACCTGCTTGCTCAAATGCTTGAGCTATAACAACATTAATAGCTTCCAAATGTTCTCTTGCAGCAACTTCAGGAACAACACCGCCAAATTCAATATGTGTTTTTATTTGCGAAGCTACAACGTTAGACAAAACCTCACGCCCGTTCTTTACTATAGCCGCTGCAGTTTCATCACAGCTTGATTCAATTGCGAAGATAATATTATCTTTTCCACTTTCAGGACCTATTAAAACAGGTTTATCACTAATTGGTGTTCTAAATTCTTTAACGGGCATTTTATTTTTCCTTTGGCTTTTTCCTTATTTTATAATATCATTTAAATAGTTTTTGTGTGAGGATTTTATTATGACAAAACCTATGAATATTACAGAAAAAATTTTAGCAGACCACGCAGGTCTAAATGAAGTAAAAGCAGGGCAATTAATAACGGCAAAAGTAGATATAACTCTTGCTAACGATATAACAGGGCCTGTAGCTATAAATGAATTCAATAAAATAGGTGTAAAAAAAGTTTTTGATAAGGAAAGAGTAGTTTTTGTTCCTGACCACTTTGTTCCGAATAGAGATATAAAATCAGCACAGCAAGTAAAACAAGTTAGAGAATTTTCTCGTGAACAAGAACTTAAACATTTCTTTGAAGTTGGAAGAATGGGCATAGAACATGCACTTTTACCTGATAACGGAATAGTTACGGCAGGTGATATAGTTATAGGTGCAGATTCTCATACATGTACATATGGCGCAATAGGTGCTTTTTCAACAGGTATGGGCTCAACAGATATAGCTTGCGCTATGGCTTCAGGCGATACTTGGCTTAAAGTTCCATCTGCAATTAAAGTTGAGTTTAACGGTAAATTAAACAAATACGTAACAGCTAAAGACTTAATTTTATATTTAATTGGTGATATTGGCGTTGACGGTGCTTTATATAAAACACTTGAAATAGGCGGCAGTACAATACGCGAAATGCCAATGGACGGAAGATTTACCATCTGTAATATGGCAATAGAAGCAGGTGCAAAAAACGGCATTATAGAACCTGATGAAATAACAAAAGCATATTTAAAAGACAGAAGTATAAGAACACCTAAATTTTATACAAGCGATAAAGATGCCCAATACGAAAAAGTAATTGTATATAATACCGAAGAAATTGAACCGGTTGTAGCATTCCCGCATTTACCTGGTAATACAAGACCTGTTTCAAAAGCAGGCGATGTAAAAATTGACCAAGCAGTAATAGGCAGCTGTACAAACGGAAGATTATCGGATATAAGAGCGGCAGCAGAAATTTTAAAAGGCAGAAAAGTACATAAAGATGTTCGTTTAATAGTATTTCCTGCAACTCAACAAATATATTTAGAAGCTCTAAGAGCAGGATACTTAGAAACAATAATTGAAGCAGGCGGAGCTGTATCAACACCTACATGCGGACCTTGTTTAGGCGGACACGCAGGAATATTAGCGGCAGGCGAAAGAGCAATATCAACTACAAACAGAAACTTTGTAGGAAGAATGGGACACGTAGAAAGCGAAGTATATCTAGCATCACCATATGTAGCAGCAGCAAGTGCTATTGCAGGAAGGATTATATCTCCTGAAGAGCTGTAACTATTGTTTTGTTTGTGTGAGTTTAAAAGAAAGTTTACTACATTTGCCAAATTTATTTTTGGTAGTACTGATTAACCTTTGAGAAAGTATTATCAAATTAATAATGTTATTATCATATGAATTATAAGATTCTTCAAATTCATTTTTTAATATATCAATAATTGTCTTAATTATAGATAAGTTACTGCTTATGTTTATCATCTGAAGTTCAAGCTTATTTGCAAGTTTTTTATTCATCGGGTCTCCTTCTTAAAATTATTTAATATTTTTTAAATAATAATTTAATTTTAAAATATTATTTAAAAAAGTGCAATGATTTTTTAATTATTTTTTTAATTTTAAAAATGTATTATATTTTTAAATTATGGATTTACGTGTTGAAATTAGAAAACTTGCCATGCAGGAAAATGTTACATTAACTGAACTGGCAAAATATATAGAAAATAAAAAACAAAGAGCATATTCTATTCAGAACCTGTCGACAAAAATAAAAAAAGGTACTTTGAATATAACCGAATTGGAAATAATTCTTGAAAAACTCGGTTATAATATTAGTTTTAATAAAAAATAAGTAAAACATTAAATACTAATAGTAACCCTTGAACCTTCTTTATGGTAGTTACCGCCACCACAGATAGTTTCAATTACTTTTAATAAAAATTCTCTCGGTGCTTCCATTTGATTAATATAAAACTCTTGATTTCCAAGATGACGTATCTTTATTATTGCTTTACCGCTTTTATCTGCAGGAACATATAAAGATGCAACTTCCATATCTAATAATTTTTGTTCTGTTTCATCATTGTATCCTTGCAACAATTCAGGAAGCATTCCTTTTATAGCAATAATTCTTCCCGTAAACAAAGGTACATCTTTTTCTCTGTGCAAAGCTTTTGGCTTATCTTTCATATTGGAATAAAAAGTTATTGAATGCCAAAGAATATTCATAATAGCAATATGTCTTTGCTTATCGTATTCATAATAGATATTTTCAGAAGGAATACCTCTTACCGTAAAAGATTGCTTTAAATATTCAACAGTAAGCGCCATATTTTCAACCATTTTCTCAAACAAAACAGCAGTATTAGCATTCGATTGCTGATATTCCAAAAATTGTTTATACATATGACTTGATACAAGACTCATTCTTTCTTGTATAACAGACGACTTCCTTGCCGTTGTTTCTAAATCATCAAAATTTCCGCTCAAAAAATTCCTTCTCTTTCCGGTTTTATTGTATAAGAAAATAAACCATTATAAAACCATTTTAATATTTTTTATTACAAAAACGAATACTTAATTTACATTATTTCTTTTAACTTTGATTTTTAACTTTGTCTAAAATATTATATTACTTATGAAAATTGTTATTGTAGGCTATGGTGAAATGTTGAGGGCACTCATCTCGGGAGTGCTTAAAACCAAACATGAAATTGTTGGTGTATTTAGGGAAGAAAATATTAAATATCCGCCATTAAAAAAATTTATATATGATTTTTTACAACCAACAGACGATTATAACTTTATAAGAACTCATCAATTAAAGGAAATTAAAGCAAAAAGTGTTAATTCTCAAGATTTTATTAATGCTATAAAAAAGCTTAAAACAGACGTTATACTTGTTGGATCTTGGAGTGAGAAATTTTCCTTACAAACAATAAATGCACCTAAAGTTGCCTGCATAAATACTCATCCATCATTATTACCGAAATACAGAGGTCCAAATCCATACTTGCAAGTAATCCTAAACAATGAACAAAAAACAGGTGTTACTTTTCATTTAATGGATGTTAATTATGATACAGGAGCTATATTACATCAAGCTGAAACAGAAATATTGAAAACAGAGACAGGGGAAAGTTTAAAACACAGATGCTGTGATTTAGCAAGAAATGAAATTATTAATTTATTAAATGAACTACCCCAAAAGTTAAAAGAACAAAAAAGCCAAAATGAACAAGAATCAACATACCAACATCAAATTTCATTAGCAGATTCAATTTTGGATTTTGAAAAAGAAACATCAATAGAAATAGATAAAAGAATACGAGCACTAACCCCTTGGTTAAAATGCCATATACCTTATAAAAATGATTTTTTTACATTTGAAAGTTATAAAATTTATCAAAAAAAATCAAAAAAAAGACCTGCTTCAATAGTAAAAAAGACTAACAATTCATTATTTATTGTCTGCAAAGATGGTTATGTAATAGAATTTTGCGCTATAAAAATAAAACGTCCGTTTTCTGCGTTTTTCACCAAGTTATATTTAGAAAAAATTATTAAAACTAATGAACAAGCAATATAAAATTGTTGTATAATAAAAATCAATAAGAAAAGAGAGAAATTATGTTAGACTTACACGCAATATATGAAGTAATAACGTTTGCAATAGGAGATACAAAAGCAGGCTCAAAAATGGGAAAACTTCAAGTTAAAAATCTTGAAGACGGTACTGTACTTAATTGTATATTATGGGAAGAAACTTTAAACAGATTAGACTCAAAACTATTTAGAACAAATAACCAAATAAGAATTAACTCCGGAACCTACAACGAAAAATATAATAATTGTTTAATATCTGATATCTGTCTTGTAAAAGAAGCAAAACTTGGATTATCTTCAGAACAAAAAGATGACCTCTTTTCTAAGATAATGGACTATGTAAACAAAATTAATGATAAAAAACTTGCCGAATTTGTTTCATCACTATTATTTGAACATGAAGAACAATTTAAAAAAGCACCGGCAGCAAAACTAATGCACCATAACTATATTGGCGGTTTGCTTGAACACACACTTGAATGCTTAGATTTTGCTGATATTATTCTTTCAAAATGCAATAACAAAATAAATCCGGATATAGTATATGCAGCTTGCATTTTACACGATTTCGGAAAAATATTTGAATATATAGTAGATGAAGAAACAGGCTTAATAGAATATAACGAAGAATTCAGAAAAGACTGGAGAACCCACTCTCAATGGGGATTTTCAATATGTATGAATAACGGGTTTAAAGATATTGCCAAAATGATAGCAGCTCATCACGGAAGAACAGACTGGGGTGCATTAATAGACTTAAATGATAAAGATGCTGAACCATTTATGTACATAATTCATCACATTGATGATTTATCTGCAAAATTTGGTAAAATATCAATAACAGATATAAATTAGAGGGATATATAATGAAAAAAATATTTTCTGTTTTAATTGCAATATGTGCAATGTTTTTATTTACAGGTATTGGAGCAGATTGTGCAGTAAATAAAAAGATTAATGCGAACATAAAAACAAAAAGAGTACCGTCTGGTACTATAATTACACTAAAAGTATTGGATCCGGTAGGTTCATCTACATCATCTTTAGGTGACCAATTTGATTTGATGGTAACAGAAAATATAAAAGTTGATAACTCCATTGTAATACCTCAAGGAAGTGTTATAAGAGGTTCAATAGAAGAAGTTTCCGCTCCTAAAATTTTATACAAAGGCGGAATAATAAGATTATATTTTGACCACATTGTAAGTGCTACAGGTAAACAAGTTCCTTTTTATGCAGGTATCTGCAACAACAAAAATGTAACATATGACGGAGCTTTAAGTTCTAAAACAACATATAAAACAGCATTTACCAAAACAGCTCAAACAACAAAAAATATAGTAGTAAAACCAACAACTTGGGCTTGGGAGAAAGGAGAAGATTTACTGAACGGTTCTCCAAAATATATCTTTGCTCCTTTGACAGCAATAGTAAGTGCTCCGGTTGCAGGTATATACTTTATTGGTGACTCTATAGCAGATATATTCAAAAAAGGTGAAAATATCTATATCAACCAAGGGGAAACTCTTCAGGTACAATTGTTAAAACCTTTAGACATGCCGGTTTATTAATATGTTTTTCAAACGGCTGACAGCTAATGGTATTTTTATCATTAAAAATATTATCCCAATAATTTTGCTATCAAAAGAAAAAAAGATAGCAAAATTATTAATAAGAAATGCATTAAGACTTTCAATAGCAGAATCTTGCACAGGCGGTTTAATAAGTTCAAGATTGACAGATATTTCAGGTTCCAGCAGATATATTTTCCAAAACTTTGTTACATATGCAAATGCCGCTAAAATTTCAATTTTAGGAGTAAATCCTAAAACAATAGAACAAAATGGGGTAGTAAGTTCAGAAGTAGCAATAGAAATGGCAGAGGGTTTATTAAAAAAATATAATTGCACAATAGCAATTGCAACAACAGGAATAGCAGGACCTTTGGGAGCAACAGAAACAAAACCCGTAGGTCTAATATATATTGGAATAACAGACGGAAAAAATAAAAAATCATATAAGTTTGAAGCTAATCCACTACTATACAGAAGAATAATGAAATATGCATTTTCTACAAAAGCACTTGATGTGCTCTTAGATTTTATCAAAGAAAATTATTAATATGATTTTTTTTCAAAATACTTAAAATGAGTAAACGGCCAAAATAAAAGTTTAGCTCTGCCAATAAAACGGTCTTTATTTAGTACTCCCCAATATCTGGAATCTGAAGAATGACCTCTGTTATCTCCCATCATAAAATATTCATCATCACCTAAAACTATAGGACCGCAATTCATATCAGATGTACATATAGTATAATCATATTTATCCATAATATATGGTTCATTTAACTTTTTATCATTTATATACACCTCGGTAGATCCATCATCGTTTTGAACTATTTCCAGTTTCTCATTTGGAAGACCTATTACTCTTTTAATATAAGCAATATCTTTGCAGAAAAATCCGGTTAAGCGAGAAAAAACAGCAATAGGGTTTGCGCTTAAAGTTTCTTGAGGCGGATAGAAAACCATAATATCACCCCTTGTTGGTGTTCTATAAAAACGAGAAAGTCTTTCGACAAAGACTCTATCCCCTTCTACTAATGTAGGTTTCATAGAACCTGAAGGAATCCAACGTATTTCTCCCAAGTAAAATCTTATTATAATTATTGCAACTATGACAAATACAACTGTTTCAACAGTTTCTTTTAATACCATTTTATTCATATATTCCTGCCTCATAAAGGTTTTTGGTTAAACTTATAATTTCCTGTTTATATTGATTATCTTCTATAAAACCTATTGATTCAATTGCCTTATCTGCGTATTTTTTTATTAAATCAACCGTTTTATAAATGTATTTGTTATCAGCCTGAAGTTTTTCGATTATCTCATCTTCAGAAAGCTCTGAGAAACAATTTATATCATCATTAAGAAATAAAACAGGCGCGGTATATATACCATTATGAATATCACTCATAACGGGTTTTGTCGGATCATTTTTTAAGATGTTAAGTAAATCATCTTTTATTTGAAAAGCAATACCAAAATTTCTGGCAAAAGATAAAACATTATCTTTTACTGATTTATCTTTAATTAAACAAAGAGAAGTTAATGGCGCCTTGAAAAGCTCTGCTGTTTTATATTCTGATTTCTGAATGTATTCTTCCATAGTAGGAAGCTTTCCAATTGTAAAATTTTGATTTATTTCACCTTTACACATCAAATATATAGATTCAGCAAACGTATCAATAGCTTCTACACTACCACATTTAACAAGTTCCCTTAATGCAACAGAAAGCAAAATATCTCCGGCTAGAACACTTAAATTATTACCTAGCTTATAGTTTAAAGAAACTTTCCCCCTTCTTGTATCAGCATTATCAAGAATATCATCATGAACTAAAGTAGAATTATGAACCAATTCGACACTGCAAGCAAGATGATAAACTTTATCATCAAGCTCAATACCCATTGCTTTTGCAAAAAGAAAGACAAGTACAGGTCTTATTCTTTTTGACTTTGAACATAAATAATCACAAATATCTTCCGATATACGATTTTTATCATCAACCAAACTATTGACTAAATATTGGTTAAGTTTTTCAAGTTCTTTTTGCACTAACATTACAAAATATCCTCTTTAACTATTATTTTATTATAAATACTAAAATATAGAGTGACAAATTATTTTTTGTTTAATTTTTATAACCTCAACAGGGATATATAATTATGAATATTTTTGATAATTTTACACAAATTACAACTAACAATATAAATAAAAAGACCGAAATAAAGAAAACAGAAAAAGTTGTCACACAACAAGAATATAAAGCTGACATCTTAGATATACTTAGCGAAAAAGTTGTGAACAAGAACGATTTAAATGACATGGTAACAACCCCGAGGGCGATATTTAAAGGTTATCTATGTTTTACTGCAGGCACTACAATTAATGCGATTGCCTCATTACTAAAAGATAATAAATTCACAAAAGGTTTAAAGATAGCAGCAAGTGTAATTTCCATATACGGCACATACAATTTTGTAAAACCATACTTAATTAGAAACAAAGATTTGACTAAAACCCCAAAATAAACTATCTTAATAAAAAGAGGTAGATATATGTTTAAATTAATTGTATGGATAATTATTTTTGCAGGTATATATTTCGCATACCAAGCAGGAATGTTTAACGGAATTATAAATTATTTTGACGAGTCAGCAGTGAAAGCACGTCAGGAAAAAATTATCGAACACGAAGATGGTGGTTATACAACCGTTAAATATAGAAATGTATTTGATTTATTATTAGGAAGATAATTAAATTAAATCATTTTATAAAAAAGACTTGAAATAAAAAATTGTGCATGTATAATAAAATCCATAAGAGGATGCGAGAGTAATTCAGTGGTAGAATGCTTCCTTGCCAAGGAAGATGTCGCGAGTTCGAGCCTCGTCTCTCGCTCCATTTAGAAAATAACGCCCGCAAAGGGTGTTTTTTTATGGAAATACAATAATTAAGACTCCAAAATTAAGCTTAAACAAAGACAAGCAAGCAACATAATCTTTAATAAAAAAATATTTTATAAATAATAAATTAGAATTTCAATTATTATGTATAATATATTATAGAATAGTTATAGAAAGTAAATTTTGAATAGAAACTTCTTTAATATTTATCAATATATTGCTTTTATAGTTATATTCCCTTTAACATTGTTTATTTGGTATAAAGAATTTTCTAATATAAAATTTGCATTTTTATTCTTAAGTTTGCCAATACTAACTGCTTATATCATACCGGCTATTGGAACTAATGTTACAAGATTATGGGAATTTAATACCCGTTTTATGATTGGGAAATTCAGAATTTATCATGGTTTTGTTCTTGGTTCTGTTACTAGTTTATTTGGCTTTATGTTCTATAAAATATCACCTAATTATAATGGAATAATTAATTCATTAATTTTTGCAACTATTTGCGGAGCTTTTATTGCTTTTTGGAACTGGATTTATGACATTTTTGCCGTTAAATGCGGATTTATTATAATAAACAATAAATCTGCTTATGAAAAAAAATCTGCCCATGAAATAGTATTTGATTATGCTCCTGTGTATTTTTATGCATTCGGATTCATATATTCGTTATATATAAAATACCTTGAATATTCGATATCAACAAACAATCTATTAAATATTTTCTTAATCTATTTCCACATAGCTTCATTAACAATTCCTCCTATCCTATATGCATTTTCATCAAAAATAAAATATGGAATATTTGAAATAGGTAAATATATTCCACTGGAGGAAAAACATTGAAAATAGCATTTATAAGACCAAGCATGTTTGGTATTAAATCAAAAGATACAATGTATCCTCTTGTTTTTGCAATAGTTAAAGCAATAACACCTAAAAATATAGATATATCATTTTTTGATGAACACATTGAAGAATTACCAACATATATAGATGCTGACATAATCGCAATGACAGTAGAAACTTTTTCGGCAAAAAGAGCATATCTTTTGGCAGAAAAATACAAACTCCAAGGTAAAAAAGTTATTATGGGTGGCTTTCATATAAGTGCCGAACCTGATGAAGCTCTTGAATACTGTGATTCAATTATAATAGGAGAAATTGAAAATATATGGAATAAAGTAATTTCTGATTTAGAAAATAATTCTCTAAAGAAAATATATGAATCTAAAACATTAACCGATTTAGCTGCAATTAAATATGATTATTCTGTATTTAAAGGAAAAAAATATAATAAAATAGGACTTGTTCAATTTTCAAGAGGATGTAAATTTAATTGTGAATTCTGTTCTGTTCATGCTTTTTTCAAAAATTCAATAAGAACAAAGCCTATAGAAATTATTTTAGAAGAAATAAAAAAAATAAAAGAAAAATTTATATTTTTTATTGATGATAATCTATTTTCAAATGAAGAAGAAGCAATAAAATTATTCAAAAGTTTAATACCCTTAAAGAAAAAGTGGGCTTGTCAAATTAGCATAGATACAGCTAAGAATATTGAACTGTTAAAACTTATGAGAAAAAGCGGATGCATTCTTGTATTAATAGGGTTTGAATCATTAAATATTGAAAATCTACGACAAATGGGAAAAGTTCCCAATATAAAATACAATAACTATGAACAGATTATAAGAAATATCTATAATGCACATATTATGATATATGGAACATTTTTAATAGGTTATGATACTGATACAAAAGAAACTGCAATAGAATTAATGGATTTTGCATTAAAAAATAAATTTGCTATTGCAAATTTCAATCCGTTAATGCCAATGCCTGGAACAAAATTATATAAAAACTTAAAAGAAAAAAATAAGTTAACATATAAAAAATGGTGGCTAGACAATAATTATTCATATGGTGACGGAATGTTAATTCCTAAAAATATGTCACCTACCGATTTAATGGAAAGTTGTAAAAAGGCAAGGTATAAATTCAATTCCTATATAAATATATTCTACCGATTATTAAACTGGAGTAATATTTGCAATATAAAGATTTTTTTATTAGCTAATCTTATTTCAAAATCAGAAATAAAAATAAAACAAGGAAAAAAATTAGGTGGAAAATAAGGATATAAAAATTGCATTAATAAAACCAACAATAGGAACAAAACTTCATTCTTTATATGTAGATGAAGGAAGAATGGAACCTTTACAACTTGGTGTACTTGGAGGACTTATCCCCAACGATATTGAAATAAAAATGTTTGATGACAGAATGGAAAAAATCAAATATGATGAGAATTTTAATATAGCAATGATTACTGTTGAAACTTATACAGCCAGAAGAGCATATGAAATAGCAGCTGAATTCAAGAAAAGGAATACAACAGTTATCATGGGAGGAATGCATGCTAAATTAATACCTGAAGAAGTCTTAGAACATTGTGATTGTATAATATTGGGAGATGCAGAAGAAATAATAGATACACTAATTGAAGATTACAAAAAGAGCAATTTACAAAGGATATACTATGGACAAATAACAACACCACCTCAAAAAGGAATTTTCCCAAGACGTGAATTATTTAAGAACAAAGGATATCTTCCTTTATCTTTAATACAATTTTCAAGAGGCTGCATATATAATTGTAACTATTGTGCAGTAAGCCAATATTTTAATCAAAAACATTATTGCCGCAACATTTCAGACGTAATAAAAGAAATAGAAATGCAAGATAAAAAATTTTTATTCTTTGTAGATGACAATTTCACAGCAAATAAACCAAAAGTAAAAGAATTATTAAAGGCTTTAATTCCATTAAAAATAAATTGGGTTAGTCAAGGTAGCATAGATATGCTTTATGATGATGAATTAATGGAATTAATAGTAAAATCAGGCGGTATGGGTTTTATAATAGGTTTTGAATCTATAAATGAAGCAAGTCTTGATTATATGGGAAAAAAAGTTAATAAATTACACGGATTCAACAAGTATAAATGGGAAGTGGAAAGATTAAGATATTGGGGACTTCAAACTTGGGCTGCATTTACAATAGGTCATGATACTGATACCATTGAATCAATCAAAGCTACTTGCGAATTCGCACTGCAAAATAAATTCACTTTTGCAGCCTATAATATTTTAATGCCATATCCAAATACACAACTATATAAACAATTAAAGGAAGAAAACAGATTATTATATAATGGTAAATGGTGGTTATCTGATGATTACAGATTTAATAATGCGGCATTTATTCCCAAAAATATGACTCCTGATGAATTAACACAAGTAGGTTTTTACTGTAGAAAAGAATTCAACAAGCCTTCTTCACTTTTATACAGAATGTATGAGCCAAGAACCAATATGGCAACATTTAAAAAGTTCATAACTTACTGGTTATATACACCATTATTCAGAAAAGAAGTATATAAAAAACAAGGAATGTTATTTGGTCTAAATAGATATTTAGAGGGCAAGAAATATGCTGAGAGGTAATGTTTATAAAATAGATGAGCTTTCTCAAAATGATATTGATACTATGTATCAATTAATGAGCTTGTATTATGAAAATATAAAAAGAGAAAACTTTTTGTATGATTTATCTAATAAATATCAAGTTATAATATTAAAGGATGAAGAAAATAACTTAATTAAAGGTTTTTCAACATTGGTATTATATGACATTACTGTTGACAATATACCTATCAAACTTTTATTTTCTGGTGATACAATAATAGATAAATCCTTTTGGTCTAAAAATGACTTAATGCAAGTATGGATTCAAAATGCTATAGAACTAAAAAAAGGATTTAATGAAAAATTTTATTGGCTTTTAATTTCAAAAGGATATAAAACATATAAATATTTAAGTTCCTTTTACGATGAATTTTATCCAAGATATAATAAAGTAACACCAGTTTTTGAGCAAAAAATAATAGATAAATTCGGAGAAACTTTTTACCCTGATAAATATAATTCACAAAGTGGTATTATAGTTATGAATAAAGAACAAGATTATTTAAAATCCGAATACTCTAAAATTCCTAATGAAAAATTAAAAGATAAAAATATTGAATTTTTCATAAAAAAGAATCCTAAATATTATGAAGGTAACGAACTTGTCTGTATAACAGAACTCAGTCTTGATAACTTAAATAAAAAAGGAAAACGAATTTTTGGAATATAAAAATTTATTAATACAAAAGAGAAATGCTTTCTTATCTGCCATAGAAAAATATGAATTCATACAAGAAAAAATTTTATTTGAGATTATAAGAAATAACACAAATACCATATATGGCACAAAGCACCAATTTAAAAAAATTAAAACAATAAAAGATTTTCAAAAATATGTTCCAATAACAACATATGAAGATTATATAGAATATATAGAACAAATAAAATCAGGCAATAATAATGTCCTAACAAAAGAAAATATACTTTTACTGGAACCAACGAGTGGATCAACAGGTATAAACAAATTAATACCATATAACGAACCATTAAAACAGGCTTTTAACAGAGGAATAGAACCTTGGCTTTCTGATATTTTTTTAAATCATCCTGAATTAATGAATATGCCAATGTATTGGTCTATTACACCAAAAACGCAAAGTCCAAATATAAAATCTAAAATAAGAATTGGTTTTGACAATGACCTGGATTATTTGAATAAAGACTTTAAAGAAATAATACAAAAAAATATTATTATAGTTCCAAACTCAAATAAAGATGAATTCATTAATAAAACAGCACAGTTTTTATCTAAAATAGAAAATATTGGTTTAATTTCTATTTGGAATCCATATCTTTTGATATTAATTTTAGAAAACAGTGACAAAAGTAATAATCTAAAAAATACAAAATTTATAAGCTGCTGGGATGAAGGTAATTCAAAAGATTATGCAAGATTACTAAAAGATAATTTCCCAAACAGTTATATTCAAGGCAAAGGACTTCTTGCAACAGAAGGTATTATGACTATTCCAATAGAAAAAATAGGAAAAGTTCCTTGTATAGAATCTCATTTTTATGAGTTTATTGATATTCAAACAAATGAAATAAAACTTCTTAATGAACTTGAAAAAGGGAAAGAATATTCAATCATTATAACAACACAAGGTGGATTATATCGATACAAAATAGGTGACATTATTAAGTGTTACGATAAATATAAAAATTGCCCTCTAATAAGTTTTCAATCCCGAGCAAACAATATTTCAGATTATACCGGCGAAAAATTAAACGAAGAATTCATAAAAAATATTCTCAATAAATATAATATTTCAAATATTTCAAAATTTTATATGTTTGCACCACAAAAATATAAAAGTAGAATTGGTTATGTCTTATATATAGAGTTAACTGAACAAATAAACATAAAAAAGTTAAAATTAGAAATTGAACGTGAATTGCAGAATAATTTCCATTATAAATACTCAAGAGAACTTAAACAACTAGAACCCTTCAGAATATGTATTGTAAAATACGGAATGAAACAATATATAGAAAAATGTATAGAAAAAGGGCAAAAATTAGGTAATATAAAACCAAAGACTTTTTCTAATAGTTTAGATTATAATCTAGATGGAGAATTATATTAATGAAGATTGTTTTCATATCACCGGCTGGTGCAATGCACAGATATAATGGAAGTTTTGGGAAAGCCTTACATTATGCGCCAATGACAGTTCCAACACTTGCAGCACTAATTCCTGAAGAATTAAATGCAGAAGTAAAGTTTTACGATGAAACAGTAGAAAAAGTTCCATTAGATATAGAAGCAGATATTATATGTATGACAGCTATAACAGGTACCGCATCAAGAGCATACGCTTATGGTGATTACTTCAGAAAAAAGGGTATAAAAGTATTTTTAGGAGGTGTACATCCATCACTAAGACCTGATGAAGCAAAGGAACATTGTGATGTTCTTTTTAGAGGGCTCGGGGATTATACTTTCCCTCAAGCACTTATGGATTATAAAAACGGATGTTTAAAAGATGAATATTCAGATTATGAAAGTAATTCTATTGCAAATAGACCATTTCCAAGAAGAGATTTGCTAAAAAAAAACTCATACATAACATATAATACAATGGAAGCAATAAGAGGATGCCCTCACAGTTGTTCGTTCTGTGCGTATCCCGCTGCTTTCGGAAAAAAAATACTATATAGACCAATAGAAGATATTATAGCTGAGATGAAAACATTGAAAGGCAAGGAAGTATTATTTCCTGATGTAAATCTTATAAGCGATATTGATTATGCAAAAAAATTATTTAAAGCAATGATACCTTTAAAGAAGATGTGGTTCGGACTTACGACATCTGCTGTTATTTTAGATAAAGAATTAATGCAATTACTGGAGAAAAGCGGATGCAAAGGACTTTTAATCGGTTTTGAGTCTGTGAATCAAAGGGCTCAAGCATTTGTAAATAAGAAAGTGAATAAAACAGCAAATTATGAAACCCTAATGAAACAACTTCATGATATAGGAGTCACCGTAAACGGATGTTTTGCTTTTGGTGGAGACGAAGACGATAAAAGTGTTTTTGAACAAACAGTGGAAGCAGTTCAAAAACTTAAAATTGATTTGCCAAGATACTCAATAATAACTCCATTTCCCGGAACACCATTTTATTATGATTTATTAAAACAAAATAGAATAATAGAAACAGAAAATGCAATGTATGATGTTGAACATGTATGTTTTAAACCTAAAAATATGACAGTTGAAGAACTTTATGAAGGAATTGATTGGGCTTGGCGAGAAACATATAAATTATCGAATATTGTAGAAAGACTTGGTTTTAAACCAGATAAAATGTTAATTATAAAATATGCAACAAACTTTGCATATATGCATTGGGCAGATAAATTTAAAACATATACAAAAGAACGTCTATGTGATAATAGCGATATAGGTTAAAGCTATGAGAATTTTATTTATATTACCAGCTATCGGAAAAAAGAATAATAAAAAATACATTGGAACTTGGAAAATGGAACCTTTAACCATTGCCACCTTAAAAGCTTTAACGCCAAATGATATTGAAACAATATTCTATGATGATAGAATAGAAAATATTAACTATGATATACAAGCAGATATCGTTGCAATATCAGTAGAAACATATACTTCCCACAGAGCATATTTAATAGCAGATAAATTTAGGAGCAAAGGATTAAAAGTATTAATGGGCGGCTATCATGTTAAAGCTGTTCCAGAAGAAGCAAAAGAACATGCCGATGTATTAATTTTAGGGAATGCAGAGAACGTTTGGAACATTGTTATTGAAGACTTAAAAAATAATAACTTAAAAGAAAAATACATAGGTAAACCTGAATTCTCTGATAAGTTGCCTGATCGTTCCATTTTTAAAAATAAGAAATATTTACCAATATCATTAATAGAAACAGGCAGAGGATGTCCTAATAATTGTGAGTTTTGCTCAATCGCTTCTTATTATGAAAATACCTACCACGCAAGAAAAATAGAACAAATTATTGCAGAAATAAAACAAACAAAACCTAAAATGATATTTTTCGTTGATGATAATATCTGTGCAAATAAAAAACATTTAAAAGAATTATGTAAAGCACTTATTCCTTTAAAAATAAATTGGACCTCACAAGCTACATTAACTGTTGCAGAAGATGAAGAACTTTTAGAACTAATGGCAAAAAGCGGATGCAAAAATATTTTAATCGGATTTGAATCAATGGATGAAAGAAATCTTGATCAAATGAATAAAAGTTGGAATTATAAACTTGGAGAAACTGATGAGCTAATAAAAAGAATACACAAAGCAGGGATAAGCATATATGCTACATTTCTATTCGGTTTTGACTTTGACAATCCACAAAATTTTAGAAGAACAATTGATTTTGCATTAAAACATAAATTTTTCTTTGCAGCATTTAATCATCTGTTACCATTTCCTGATACTAAATTATATCAAAGACTAAAAAATACCAAAAGATTACTATATGATAAATGGTGGCTACAAGAAAACTACAACTATGGTGCTATACCATATGTTCCGGCCCAAATGAGTCCTGAAAATTTAAGAAATTTTTGTGCAGAAGCAAGAAGGGAATTCTTTTCAATAAAAAATATTATAAAAAGAGGTATTGCACAGTTTATACGAAATAAGAACTTATATTTACTATTAATATTTTTCAGCCAAAATCTTAATTTAAGACGTGAAGTTGATGAAAAATTAAATTTACCTGTAGGATGTGGGCTTGATGACACAATATCAAAATAAAAAATATAAATATGAATTTGCCCAAGAAAAAGATGGAGAAGAAATTTCCAAACTTCTGGAAAAAACATCATTTGATGGGGATATTCAGCTTATATATTCAAGACGTCCAAATGCAGTTTTATCTATAAATAAAGATTCTTATAAAAATGCAATTGTTATAGGACGTGATACGGAAACACAACAAATCAAAGGTATTGGGATTTGTACAATCTATAAAATGAATATAAACAACAAAGCTTGTAACATTGCATATTTAGGCGGACTAAGAATTGATAAAGATGCTTCTTTAAATATTATTGAAGCATATAATATTCTTGGTAACTTTATTAAAGAAAATAAAGCTGAATACACATTTACTACAATATTAAATGATAATATATATGCACAAAAAATGCTGACAAAAAAACGTAAATCAATGCCTGAATATAAAAAATTATCTGATTATACAGTTAATATATTTGGCAAAAATATTAAGTTTAAGTCAAAATACAAGTGTAAAAAAGTAGAGAAACAAGATTTTCAAAAACTAGAAAAATTTATCCTTGAAGAATCAAAATCAAAAATATTTTTTCCTAAAAATATACCTGAATTACAAAATTTTTATATATTAGAAGATGAAAATAAAAATATACTAGCAACAGGAACTTTATGGGAACAAACAGATTATAAACAATTAATTATAAAACATTATTCTAAAAGGTTTAAGATATTAAAAACTTTGGTTACTCCCTTATTAAAGTTTTTTGGGTATCCAAAATTTCCTAAAGAAAATGAAATAATAAAATATCAAACATTATCATTTGTTTTATATAAGAATGAAAACGTACTTAGAGAATTTATAAAACAAATCTCTCATTTTATAGATTATGATTTTTTTGTATATGGTTCAACAAAGAAATTTAATAATAGATTTGCACCAATTGAATATAAAAGTATTGTATATATTGTTGATTGGGAAAAAAATATCAATATTGAAAAATTCAGAAACAACGATTTATATATAGAATGCGGATTATTATAAGGAATAAATATGATTATTGATATACATTCTCATATGATTAATAAGAACTTTAACCTAAATAAATTTAAACATAATTTCACAACAAAAATGTTTTTCTTAAAATTAAAAGTTAGAAATTATCAAGAATATTATAAAAAAATGACAAATTCTTTAAACGAAAGTCCCATAGACAAAACCGTATTGTGTGCAATAGAAAATACATGGTGTTGTTCAGATAATAAACAAACAGCAGAAATATGTAAAAATAATCCGAATTTTTTATATGGTACAAATTTAAATCCTACTGATAAAGAGATTGAAAACAAAGTAGAACAAGAAATAAAAAATAATGCAGTATTGGTCAAAATTATACCGTCATTTCAAAATATTGATTTATCTGATAAAAATTGCTCATTATTCTTTGAAATATTAAAAGAAAATAAACTTCCATTACTTGTTCATACAGGAATCGAACATACAGTAAAAGGTGGTAATCAAGAACTAAATAACCCTAAAAAGCTTGAGCCTGCAGCAAAAAACGGTAATATAATAATTGCTGCTCACTGCGGAAGTAAATTAAATTTTTGGGAAAGAGATTATTTTGATGAATGGTCCAAACTTGCATATAAATACGAAAACTTTTACGGAGATTTAAGTGCGATGATTCCTTTTTACAGAAAAGATATAATAAAAAAACTTCTGAAAGATAAAACTCTATGTTCGAAACTAATATTCGGAACAGACTTTCCATCTTATCCATTTCCTAATATTAATAAACATAATATAAAAGAAAATATTTTTAGTGACTGGTATTACTTCTTTAAAGAAATCGGCTTTGATAATGATATATTTAATCGTGCAGAAAAGATTCTGAATCTATAAACCCACAAAGATTCTTCTTACACAAAAAAGGTATGGTAAAATTAACTACCATTTGGAGTAATTTGTATATTATTCTTCTTATATAATTCAGATGCTTATCATATATAAGGATATATTCTACTACAGGCTTTGCTCCTCTTTGTATTTTATACTTTCCAACTCCAGCACTCATATTAAAACATTCATAGCTAAGTTTGCATTCACGCAATAAGTTTGAAATAATCATTCTATATAGACCAATTTCTTGAGGCAACTCCATATTGTAACCCACTGCAGGTGCCGTTATAATATTTCCTACACTATAAATTAAATAAGTAGCATCAATTTTATTACCATATTTAAATACTTTAAGATTAAATAAATTATTATCTTTAACAAGTCTAAAAAATTCAGAATTATATTTTGGATTATATTCAGAATATTTTTTGATATAAAGTTGTGTATATAATTCTTCTATCCTTTTATAATCATTATCATCCTTTGGTTCCTGAATTTTATAATGGGATTTTTCATAAAAAGAAAAATCTTTTTTTTGTTTCTGTCTATATTTATTTTTGAGTTTCATTTTTTTATCAAGAATATAAATTTGTCTGCCTATAATTTCGAAGAAACCATTCTTTTTTAAGTTCTCAAAAAGTTCTAAATCATAATGTTTATTAACATTTTTGAACACAATTGCATAATCAGGATATATCTTATTTAAATACACAACCATCTCTTTTATTTGTTCAAATGTTATATCAGGATAAAAATTAGTTGATAGAAACATTTGATTTACATAAACAACTTTATTTATTTTATTTAATTTTAAAAGAATTTCAAATATTTTAAAAATAAAACCAAAAGGTATTTTATATTTTTCAAATTCTTCAATTATATATTTAATATAATGTGATATCAATGAAACATACAAACAATCATTATAATTGTCGTTTGCGATTACAATAGGAAAATATTTTTCGTTGATTTCAAGTATCTCAACTTCACAATTCACATTGGAAATAAAGAAAGAAGTTCCCCTTTTCTTGATTTCATAAATATAGCTTAAAAAATCATTTTCAAAATTATGCTCTTCCAAATACTTCTTATCTAGAATTCTCATAAATTAGCATCCACCACCAAAAGCTATAATCATTGGAATAAGAATTGGAGATAAAATAATAAAACCAGCCAACGCAAATGGCGCCATAATAATCATTCCAATTGTTTCACCAAAACCATTTGAATTATTATTGTAAGTTATAATTGCATCTGTCATAGTTAATGGTTCTTCTTTTACCATTGCAATTTTATCACCATCTTCAATTGCATATTTATGTTTATTTGTCTTCTTAACAAATTTATATTTGAATGGAATAAGAACATCACCATCTCTGTTTATTACACCATATAATTTTTCTTTTTTTGCCAATAAAATATTACTATACGGGAATTCAATCTTTTTATATTTGATATTTACGCCACTTTTATCAAAATTAGTAACAGAAAAAGGTCTTGCAGCAAGAACAACAAACGAATCATAAATAAAATCTGTTACAACATTATTATCTTCATCAATAATTCCCCACTTATCATTTTTCTTTGCAAGAATTCTATTGGGATTATCAAAAGAAATACCAAGCTGCTTATATATACCAGTGTTAGAATCTTGAAATTTAAATTCCTGATATTCTTGAGGAATAATCTTATTACCATTATTCTTACAAATAACTATACCCAATTTACCCTGTTTGCTTTTAGTAACATACATACCTGTTTTCGGAAAATTTTCAAATTTTACAAAAGCTTTTGAATTATTCTCTTTATATATTTCCTCTAAAAAATTATTTGAAGAATAATTATTAAAGGTTATTTGATTTGGGACAGTAGGAACCTTTGCATAAATGTTACCTTTTTTATCTATTATATAAGTATAGCCATCTCGTTTTGCAATTAATTTATCTTGCATCGGGAATGTGATTGATTTATAAAATAATGCTATTTCATCTTTTCCGACAATTACATCTTCTTCAATAGTAGAATCTAACATTATGACATTATCATATTGAAAATCGACACTAATAGAGCCATCTATATTAAGAATGCCCCATTTATCACCTTTTTTTACAATAATATTATCTGGATTTGTATATGAAACATTAAATTGTTGGAATATGGTAGTACCTCTGTCTTGAATATAAAAATCATCATATTGCGGTCTAATAATCCAAGATTCAACGCCCTTTGTCATTAAAAACCCATATTTTTTTCCATTTGTAAGAACAATAATCCCTTCTTGAGGATAGTCATAAAACTTTATCCAAGAAATTTTATTATTTTGGATAAATGTTTTTTCAAATAAATCTTTTGAAGTCCTTCCAGGCGTTGCTGCATATAAATTTTTACCTTTCTTACCAAAATAAATAGAATGAACAATATCTTTAGGTTTATCTTTATTTACCCCCCAAATATATATTTTTTCGAAATTGGACTTCATAACTAATTTATTATTTAATGTTAAAATACCCCATTTCCCGTTTTCTTTTACTTTAACAGTATCAACACCAAGTTTTTTTATTTTTTCATATTTATATGGAATTAAAACATTACCATTATCTTTATTTATAACCCCATATTTACCATGAATTTTTTGTATTTTTATATTTTCAGGAATCGAATCTTTTATTATATAAGTATTTTTCTCTTTATCTTTAATTTCTAGAAGTGAAGCAGCAGAATTCTTATCTTTACTAACATTTATAGCAAAAATAGGCAGATTCAGATTAAAGATAAACAAAAAAACAATTAGAAACACCAATATATTTTTCATAAATATTTTCCTTCAACTTTTTAAAAATTTATATAATATTAAATGCTTTTACTTAATTTTTGATATTTGTATATTTTCTGTAACAGTCGCTCTACCATTTCTTGAATCACCAACTGAATAAGAAGTCGTATATGTAGAAAGTTTATTACGTCCGGCAGTAATATAATTAATATTTATTGATGTATCATATCTCTTTTCAACTCTTAACAATTTACCATTTTGACGAACATTTACATTAACAGGCTGAACAGTAGGATCATACATAACCCAGCCATATTCTTTATAGTAAACCTCAACCCAGTTATGCTGTGTATATTTCTCTCTTGCAATATTACCTAATACAAGTCTTGCCGGAATATTCTTAGCTCTGCACAAAGCGACCATAATTGCAGCATACTCACTACACTTACCACGCCCCAACTGTAAAGCTTTTTTTGCTCCTATATTATTCATAATTTTATATTTCATATTATTTTGTATGTATTCATACATGTTTTGAAGAATTTCTTCTTGAGTATTACCTTTTATTTTTTTCGCTATACTTTTTATATAAGGATCATTTGACTCAATAAGAGGCTCGGGTTTTAAATATCTATCTAAATTTTTTTCAGGTGTCAAGTTTTTATTTATTATCTTAGCATTTTTGATATTGTAAGTTCTAACTTTTGCCGTTCCTTCTAATATAATATTTATTCTTTGAGAGCCAATATCATTAAACGTATACTGTGCTATTGTATTAACACCGTCACTATATATTCTTGACGGTTTTATTGATGATTTCATATTTGAAATATATTGTTTTTCATTTTCATTCAATGGAATTGGTATATCAATTTCAAAATGTTTAACAAATCCTTGAATATCAATTGTATATGAATATTTATAATTAAATGAATTAAATGGTTGAATATTTTTAATTTCTTTATTAACTTTTTTAGGCTCTTGCTTAGGCATATCAGATATCTGTTTTGCTTGTTCTTCAAGCCTTGCCTGATATGTCTTGCCAACCTGTTTCACTAATGTCGTAGTATCTTTCTTACCTCCGGAAATATATATAAAAAGTCCAACACCCAAGAATATAGACAAAAATAATATATTTAATAAGATTGAATAATCTTTTTCTTCTTTTTTCTTTTTCATAAAACTTCCTTATTATATAGCAATAGTATATGTCTTGATAATTCAAGCATTGATAAAAAAATTATATCAAAATTGTAAAATGAGGCAAAATTTTTGTTGCAAATGCAACATTATTTATAATCCCAACAGTTTATATTGCCACAATACCTACAGACAGCATGACTATTCATAAATGACAAATCCGGAATAAAAGTAAAGCCATCTACATTTATCTTTATATCATTATTCTTAGTATATATAACCTCAAACTGTTTTGAACCGGAATAAGAAGGACTGAACATTAATTCAAATTTATCAATTGAATTACATTTTTTACATTTAAACATTATCCCTAACTAACTCTTTCTCTTTTTACCCGTTGCCCTTGCAATTATTTCATCGGATTCTTTTGAGAAATCTTTAATTTTTTCTGAATCATAAAGTTTATACAATTGAGTAAAACAACAACATCTAAAAGGAAGAGTAAATGCTATAACCACAATGGAAACAACATTTTCAGCAAGATATTTAGATATAGTTAAACAATCTAAACTAATGTTAAAAATAGCTAACATATCATTTAAAGAATCTAGATTTAATAATCCTACAAAGAGCTCAAATCTGCCAATTAAAAAAGTTATAAAAGAAACTTTCTCACAAGCCCAAATAAACATACTAGGTAAAAACCAATATGTAAGAATTGCACACAACACTATTAATATCAAAGTTGAAATAACATTTCCTTTAACAAGTTGAATACTTCTTGAAATTGCACCCCTTGCCGATATATTATCTTCAAAAGAAAGAACCTGAAAAGACAGACATAAAAATATCCAAACTATTGGAGCAACAAATAACAAAGGCGGAACTATTAACAATATTGTGACTAAGAACATCAATAATATATAGTTTAGTAACTTACGCTCAATTACCTTTTTATTTGAATTAAAATCAATATCTTTAACCTTTTTCTTGTTTGAAACAGTATAAAACAATATATTTAAAGCACAAAAAGCAATTATATAATCGTAAAAAGCCTTAATGAAAACAATGAAAAATGGCAACAATACCAACCAAAATAATATATACAAATTTTTAGAATTTTCAAAAAGAGGAGAAAGATTTATTATATTATCAATATTAGTCATAAAATAATAAGTAAGTGTAAATAATATTGTTAAACTTATTAATTGACCCAAAATAGGGAAAGATAAATATTTAACACACTGATCCAAATATAAAAAATAAGTCCGGATACTTGAAAAAAATATCTGAAATACACCAATAATTTTATTAGATTTTTTTCTCGTCATACTTCCTCTTTTTCTTGTTTTATATTAGCATATATTTATAAACTATTGAGTTAAGTGTATCATGATAAAAGAAGATTTAAAAAATTTATTACTATCTTTTAAAGAAGAAGATTATTATAAAAATGTTGATTTGCATATTCACTCTTGTGAATCGGATGGGGAAATGACTCCATATGAAATTATAGAACAAGCTAGAAAAAAGAATAAGAAATATATCGCAATCTCAGATCATAATACTATTGATGCGTATTTGTCTACAAATATTTTAAAAGAAGAAATTATTATACCGGCAGTTGAATTTGATTGCTTTTTCCAAGGAGTTCTAATTCACATTTTAGGTTATGGAATAGATATTGATAATGAAGATATTAAATCTTTGTATGCCACAAATAACTTAGGTAAAAAATTTAATTTATACAGAATATTTAAATTGAGAAATCCCAAAACAGTAATAGAGAAAATAAATAAAGCAGGAGGAATCGCAGTTTTAGCACACCCTGCTTGTTATTGGTGCATCAATATTGATTCGTTTATAAAAGATTTAATGAATTTGGGCATAGAAGGAATAGAAACTTACTATCCATATAATGGGTTAAGAGGTATTTTAAAATTCCACTCAAAATACACGATAAACAAGATTGCTGAAAAATACAACCTAATAAAGACAGGTGGAACTGATTCTCATCATAAAGAATTGTTATAAAGATTTTGTAATTTGTTTTAAATATTCTTTAACACCAGCTGTAATCAAAAGGTTAGGTTCTTTATTACAAAATTCATCTAAAACAGTAACTCCGGTTGAAATATCCCCGTTTTGAATAAAAAGAAGTCCAACCATAATTTCGTTTAAAGGCGAATTTGTTTTATTCTGAAATTCAAGCAGTTTCTCATTTGCAATACCAAGTTTTCTATAAATTTGCGCCAATTTCAAATAATAATCAAAACATAAAACGTTAATGCTGACAGCTTTTTCAAAACAAGAACGAGCAAGTTCCGGATAACCAATTTCTTCATATGTTCTGCCTAAGTTTGAATAATATACAGCAGTTGCTTGAGAATTAGGTAATAAATCAATAGCAATTTTAAATTCTTCTATAGCTCCAAAGTAATATTTTTCTTTTAAATATAAAATTCCTTTATTATTATGTCTGTATGCATTTTTCTCCGCATCAATAGTCTGAGCGGCATAACAATATTGTCCGAAAAAGAGTATACAAAAAATAATTATAAAAATTCTTTTTAAATACAAACTTCCATACCTTCTTTTGCAAGGAAATAATTTTTATTTTTATTCTTAAAGAAATTTTCAAGATTTGTCAATTTTTCATCATTATAAGAAGGATCAAAATGAAAAAATGCAAGCTGTTTAACATTTGCCGAAGCAGCAACGTGATATGCCATATCAAAAGTAGAATGTCCAAAACCTTGCTTTGGTGACACATTTGAAAGATAGTCCTCATTAGTATATTGACTGTCATGAATTAATAAATCTGTATCCTTTGCAAATAATTCAAGTTTTTTAGCTCCGCCAAGATAACATTCTGTGTCAGTAGCATATACAATTGACTTATCTTTATAACTAATTTTAAAACACATAACCCCAAAATTAGGATGAGCATTAGACTTCATAAACGAAATAATTACTTCATCTTCTTTGGGATTTATATCTTCTAAGCAAGAAATCCTTTTAAGAACAGGTTTAGTATTATCTTTAGCCAGAACAAGAACTTCGGACTCTGTAATATCAGTAATAGTACAATCTGCCGTTATATCATACAAATTTATAGGGAAAGACTTACCATAAATCAACTCAGACAAAGTTTCATCTAAAGAAGTATCAAAACCACTGTATCCAAATAAAGAAAACTGAGTAGTAAGAACATTAATAGGTTTAAAAAAGTTTAAACCTTGAATATGATCTTGATGAATATGACTTAAAAGCATGGTAATATTCATTGGCTTTCTATCAAAAACATTACCTGAAGAAGATATATATTCTTCAAAAATCTTATCACCTAAAGCAATAAGCCCTGTTCCCCCATCAAGGATTATACGGTGAGAACCAGCTATAACTTCAACACAGGAAGTATTACCGCCATACTCTAAAAAGTCTTTATTTACAACGGGATAAGAACCTCTAACACCCCAAAATTTAACTTTAAAATCAGAATTTTCCATAAGTTCCTACTTTTTTTCTATTATAATTGTTGTGTTTCTGTCTTTAGGCTTTCCATAGTATATGGCACCACCAAAAGTCATAATCTTAGTCTTCATTTGTAAATCTTTTAAATTTGTTTCACAAAAGCTAAATTTAAAAATTGTTTGTTTTGCTTTATTAGTGACTTCAATTACTCTAAAGGCATTAGGATAACCAGCTAATGCTGGTGATGATACATGTAAAATATTACCTCTTTTGGTAATTTTAGCTGCATGATAATGCCCAGAAAATATGGCAATTGGCATATCATATTTTTTTAAAACAGCTTTAAATTCATCTGCATTTATAATTTCATGTCCTTTAGATTCGTAAGGTGGTAACAAAGGGAAATGTATAAAAATCAACACAGTATCATTTTTAGATTTACTTAAAATACTATCAAGCCAAAGCAATTGCTCCTCAGGCAAAATACCATGAGAAGATATGCCTTTATTTTTTGCACCATCCAAAACAATTACCCTATAACCTTTTTGTGGCTTGAATGTGTAATAAGTAGAATCAAAAACATAATTTGGATTTGTTTCTTTAAGAATCTCAACAAATCTTATTTTTGTCAAAAAACCGTCAGTAGAAGTGTCATGATTACCTAAAACATAATACCAAGGCGAATGTAAGGTATTAAGTTCTTCTGTTAGACTATATAATGAGTCTTTAGTAGGTTTATCAATACCATCACCTGTAACCATAACAAACTTGATATTTCTTTGAGCGTTAATTTGTTTTATAGCATCCTTTAATAAAGGTCTCGTTTTGGACAAAAGTTTATAACTGGTATCATCCCTTATCAAAGAATAATGAATATCAGATAATTGAACAAACTTCATCGAACGCGAAAATGACGGTTGGTCACTAAGGAAGAACATAACCATCACAACAAAAAGTATATAAAGACAATCCTTAAATAACTTTTTCATAGACTATATTATATCAGATAAAAAGAACTTTTTACCAGAAAATAATTGTATAAAAAAATAAAAGAGTATAAAATACAATATGGGTGCAAAGTTCATGAATAAAGAGATTCAACAAAGAAATATAATATTTTATTTAGTATTCTTCATTATTACAATAATTATTTTTAACTTGTTTTTCAAAACTGAAAATTATATCAATTTCAATATAATACCAAAGACATTACAAAAAATAACAATATCTCAAAATATAGCTCCACAACGCTTATTTATAAATGTCTGGAGAATAACAAAAAATTCATATGTAGATGAAACATTGAATAATCAAAATTGGATAAGATGGAGAACGAGATATTTTAAACATATAAAAACAATTGAAGACGCAAATATAGCTATTAACAGTATGCTGGCAAGCTTAAATGATCCATATAGTAAATTCCTACAATCAGATTTATTCTCTAAACAAAAAATGATAATAGATTCCGAAATTACCGGTATAGGCATATTATTCAATAAATCTGGTAATGAAGTTGTTATAAACCATATTATGGATAATTCACCAGCTCAAGGTGCAAATATTCTTCCGGGTGATACGATAGTTTCCGTTAATGGAGAAAAAACAGATAAATTAGAAATGAAAACCATTATAAAAGCTATAGAAAACACAGATAATAAAGAGATTGAAATTACTATAAAAAGAAATAATTTATTAATTACAAAAAAAATTAAAAGAAAAGCTATTCCTATAAAAACAATGGAATATAAAATTACAAGAGATAACATCGGCATTATAACACTGGCAAATATAATGGGGGAAAAAGCAGTTTCAGATTTTAAAGATATTATTATAAAAACAAACAATACAAAGGGGATAATTATTGATTTAAGAAACAACTACGGCGGAGTTCTTGCCAATGCAATTCAAATGGCAAACTTTATGATGGATACAGGAAAAATTGTAAGTATACAATCAAGAATTAATACAAAATATCAAATATATTCAGACGGGGAAAAGATATTTAAAAACAAACCCATTGTAATCCTAATCAACAGAAATACTGCAAGTGCATCAGAAATTCTTGCTGGTACGTTAAAAGATAACTTAGATGCTATATTAATAGGCGAAAGAAGTTATGGAAAAAACTCAATACAACAAGTTATCCCTATGCCAAACGAAACAGGACTTATATTAACTACTGACAGATATATCCTTCCTGATGGAAATGATATATACGGAAAAGGTTTAGAACCAGATATTGTAATAAAACAAGATACCATCTTCACACAAAAAAATGATAAACAATTAAGAAAAGCCAAAAAAATAATCAGAGAGCTAGTGAAAAATAAAGAATAAAGTGTTATAATACAAATGCTCTATACGGGTATTTATTTTGTTCCTACATCTTGATTAATAGGGAAAGATGACTCTAATAACAATGCAGTAGACCTGCCAAGCAGCAGGAAACGGATTTGTTAAGGCACTTACCCACCTGTGGAGCATTCACAGGTAACAAAATCGTACTTGTATAGGGCTTTATTATTTTAAAACAAAATAAAAAAGCCGCTATTTCCGTTGCGGCCAGTTTGGATTTTATTCCAAATCTCCTCTCCCTAATAGTCTTTCGACTAAACTTTATTTAATTTACAGGATGTAAACACTTATTAAATCATTACTTTACCATTAAAGCATTATTTTCATTTATTGTATAGTACCCAAGAGATTTTTTTACACAATGAATGTATGAAATACACTCAACATTCAGCCATATTAACGCATTTGTTCACTATACGTATTTGTTAAATATCTTAACATTTCAAGAAAGATGGCTAAAATATAATATAGTTGTATATTTGAGAATAAAATGATATCATTTTGTCAAGCAGGAATTATAGTATGCAAAAAGAATTATCATTAGCTTTCGTATGGCATTTCCATCAGCCTAACTATCAAACACAGCCAAATGGCATAAGGCTTATGCCCTGGGCAAGATTACACGCCATAAAAGATTATCTTGATATGCTGCTTCTATTGGATAAATTTCCAAATTTAAAGTTAAATTTCAGCATAGTACCTGCACTTATAGATACAATAGAAGACTATGCATACAATGATGGCCACGATATTCATTCCAAATTAACAATAACTCCAACAGAAGAACTTACAGATGATGATAAACTTTATATTTTAAACTATTTTTTCGATGCTAATTACGAAAATCTAATAGCTAAAAATCCCAGATATAATGAATTGTACACCAAAAGATACAGTGATTCAGAAATAGGCATAAATGATTTTTCACTTCAAGAATATGCTGATATTATGATGTTATTCAATTTGGTATGGTTTGATCCAATATGGAAAAAAGTATATCCGGATTTAAAAGAATTTGAAGATAAAGGTTCAAATTACAATCTTGAAGACAGAAAAAATTTAATAGATTTAAACAGAAAAATCATCAAACAAATAATCCCAACATTTAAAAAATATCAAGATGACGGAAGAATAGAAATATTAACAAGTCCATATAATCATCCCATTTTACCTATATTAATAAATCCAAAAGATTTAAAGACTCCATTTTTAAAACATCAATTACCTGATTGCAAAATATCACTAATACTAGATGTAAAAGAACAAATCAAAATGGCCTTCGATAAAATTAAAAATACCTTTGGAAAAGAACCACAGGGTATATGGCCAAGTGAACATTGTATAAGCCAAAAAACATTAGACGTTCTGGCAAATCTTGGAGTAAAATGGGTTATAACAGACGAGAGTGTTTTATCAAATTCATTAAAGAAAGAATTTGTAAGGGATTTTAGAGGATGCTATGAAGATCCATACGATGTTTGTTCATTATATTTATATAAAACAAATCAAGATAAAGAAATAGATATAATATTCAGAGATTCAGTCATTCCAAACTTAATTGGTTTCGAATATCCTCATCATGATAGTGTTTTATGTGCAAATGATTTATTCGATAGAATAAAAACAGTACAAGACAAACTCAAAAATTCTCCGGATAAAAAACATATATTAACTATAGCAATGGATGGAGAAAACAGTTGGGATTCTTATCCTGAAGATGGTTCTATATTTTTAGAAAGATTATATTCTTTAATCAATGAAGACAAAAATATAAAAACAATACTAATAAGTGATTTTATCAATCAAAACAAGAAAATTGAAAAGCCACTAAAAAAAGTAGCAACAGGCTCTTGGGTCAATCAAGAATTCCAATTATGGATTGCTGAACCAACAAAAAATATTGCTTGGAAATATCTAATTCAAGCCAGAAATGATTTAAAAGAGGCAGAGAAATCCGGCAGGTTAACAAAAGAACAAATAAAAGCAGCAAGATCAGAAATATACATAGCAGAAGGTTCAGACTGGTTTTGGTGGTATGGTGAACCTAATAACTCCGGTCAAGATCATATATTTGATTTTATGTTCAGAGAACACCTTAAAAATGTATACACAATAATAGAAAGACCAATACCAAGCTATTTAGAAATGCCATTAATGTCATATATGGGGAAACCATTAAGAACACCCAAAAGGCAGATTACACCATTAATAAACGGGATGGTAAAAGACAATGATGAATGGCTACACGCAGGTTGTATTGATATTCCGGATGGACCTGTTATACAAGAAAATAAAATACTAAACAGAATATATTTTGGAACCGATAAAGATAACTTATATATACGTTTTGATATAAATAAATACCTACTTGACAGTAAAGAAAGCTATAAAGAGTATTTTTCAATTTATGTATACATAAAAGCATACAATGATTCATTAACACTAACATCGCCATCAAGAACAACAAACAAAAAAGATTTTATACATCCAATACTACTAGATGGTTATACTCATGAAGTAAAATTCGCAGTAACAAGTAACAGAAAATATCCATTGCAGTTCTCAACAGCAGTAAAAGATGGATTATGGGAATTGCAATGGGGACATCATATAAAATATGTACATAAAGAAATTTTCGAAACAAGTATTCCTTTTGACGATATAGGAATAAAACCAGGAGACAGTTTTGACTTCTTCTTTATAACAGGTTGTAGTGGTGTTACAGAAGATATTTATCCTAAAGATATACCATTAACATTAACGCGTCCAACATAAAAGAAAAGAAAACCCCTTCAAAGAAGGGGATGAGCACTAAGAATAAGCAATCAGAAGAGTTGAGGATTTACTTTTATATAATACAAGATTTACCATTTGGCTTCATTGGACTTAGTAACTATATTTATCAGTTATACTTTTGTTTAAAAAAGCCAATATCTTATTTGTATTGTGATTTTAACTAATGTAAAATAAACTATATACAAAATTTAGGAATTAAAGATGACAAAAGAAAAAGAAACAAAATTAAACAAAATAAAAGAAGAATGCCAAAATTGTTATAAGTGTGAACTCGGAAAGACACGAAAAAACATAGTATTTTCAGACGGAAATCCAAATGCAAAAATATTATTAATAGGTGAAGCTCCCGGAGCAGATGAAGATGCAACAGGGACTCCATTTGTTGGAAGGGCCGGCAAATTACTGACCAAACTTATTGAAGAATGCGGATTTTCCAGAAAAGATGATTTTTATATATGTAACACCGTAAAATGCAGACCACCGGAAAACAGAGTACCAACTGATGAAGAGAAAGCACTATGCGAAAATTATTTATTAGAACAGATTAAAACAGTTAATCCTAAAGTTATAGTGCTATGCGGAGCCACCAGTGCAAAATCATTTTTAGGAAACAAAATAAAAATTTCTGAAATAAGAGGCAAATGGTACAAGCTTTTTGACAATATTGATACGACAGTAATTTTCCATCCTTCATATCTATTAAGAAATCATTCAGAATTGGATGGTTCACCAAGATGGTTAACAAAACAAGATTTATATAAAATAAAAGAAATATCAGAGCAATAAACTTAATCATTTGTAATATTTGTTTTTCAGGAAATCCAATAAACACAAGGCTTTCATAGACAGAGCAACAAACAAGAACAAAATAATACTACAAACTGTGCAGTAATAGCGTATGTTTGATAAAATAAAAATTAATAAAGTGGAAAAATAGAGAGTGCAAAATGGCTGCTGAAAATAATTACGAAGAAATCTTGGAAGAAGTATGTGAAAAGCTTAATAATATAGATTCTGTTAAAGAACTGGATGTCCTTGATATAAAGAATTCAGTTGAATCAATAGAAAACCTTATTACAGATACTCAAGCAAAATTAAATTTTGAAGAGATTAAAGAAAAACTCGAAAATATTGCAATGCAAGTTGACAGTTG
>CALUQL010000008.1 GCA_944322895.1 Candidatus Gastranaerophilales bacterium | reverse complement strand
GGAACTGCTCTTTTCATATTTATTTCGGGATTTTTATTCCAACATCTTTCTTCAAAATTTGAGTATAAAAATTATCTACAAAAAAAATGGAAAAATGTTATTATCCCGTATATTTTAACAGCAATCCCCGGTATAATCCTTTGCTTTTGTATGCCTTTAGCTTATGGCAATCCTTTTGATGGATTAAACCCATTTGCACAAATAGGAGTTTTTCTTACAACAGGTAGAGTTCATAATGTACCAACTTGGTTTATTCCAATGATTCTTATTTTCTTCTTACTAAGTTACTTACTTTTGTATTTAGAAAAGAAAAATTGGTTATACAAACTTTTACCTTTATTGTTCTTAATAACAATTTTCTTACCTCGTATGGATATAGAACCATCGTATGTTGTAAATATGGATTATCTTCATAAATATATTGAATATTTAAAATATGTTATAAGTGGTTTTATACATTTTACATCTATGTATGTATTTGGAATGTATCTTTCAAAATATAAAGATAGAATTGACGTTTTTTATGACAAAAGATACTTTTTTATTTTTCTTATGATAACAACTTCCGTTGCCGATATTTATTTTAACTATAATGGAATGTTCTTTAATGGAACTGTTTCAAAAATATTCCTAACTGTTCTTGTATTAGGATATTTAAAACATTACGATGAACAAATTAAATCACACGAAAAAATAAATCACTGGCTTGATGTCACTGCAAAATATAGTTTTGGATTATTTTTCATCCATTGGTATTTTGTATTTGCTTTTAATCAAATTTTTTCTCAACAGCCGGTAATACCTGTAAATAACACAACTGAATTTTATATTGCAACAGGAGTAGTTTGTTTAAGGTATTTATTTGTTCTGTTTGCAAGTTTTATAACTTTGTTTATAATTAAAACAATATTAAAGAAAACAAATATAGAAAATACAAGAACATTTATTGGCGTATAAAACATAAAAAAACCACAATTTTAGTGGTTTTTTTAATGTTTGCTTTTTTCCCACAAATAAGCTGTTTTTATGCTGTCTTCAAGATTGTGTTTGGGAATCCATTTTAGAATTTCTTTTGCTCTGGATGAGTTTGCTAAAAGTATAGCAGCATCTCCTGATCTTCTTTGTTTTATTTCTACATTAATTCTTTTCTTGGTTATTTCTTCAACCGTTTCAAATACTTCTTTTACACTGCTTCCATTTTCTGTACCAAGATTAAAGATATCAGATTTATTATTTTCTTTAAGATACAAGTATGCTAAATAATGTGCTTCTGCTAAATCTTCAACATTAACATAATCTCTTATGCAAGTACCATCGAATGTATCATAGTCTGTACCAAAAATTTTAAATATTTTATCTTTTTCAAATATTGATTTTAATATATTGGGAATAAGATGTGTTTCTGGTTCATGCCATTCGCCTATTCTTGTTTGTGAATCAGCACCTACAACATTAAAATATCGTAAACATATTGATTTTAAATTGTATTTTGCATCATATTCTTTAAGTATTTCTTCCACCTGAGATTTATTTTCGCCATATGGATTTAAAGGTTTTTTAGGATGTTTTTCGTCTATGGGAGTGTAAATAGGTTCTCCATATACTGCTGCTGATGATGAAAATACAACTTTTTGAACATTGTGTTTTACCATTGTATTAAAAAGATTTATTGAAGCTAATACATTATTTTTATAGTATTTATCAGGATTATTTACACTTTCTTCAACTTGAATAAATCCTGCGAAATGAATAACTGTATCAATTTTATAATTTGAAAAGATAGTTTCAACATCATCTAAATTTCTTAAATCACCTTTTATAAAATGGATATTCCCTATTTGTTTCAATGTGTTAATTGTTTCAATATGCCCATTTTCAAGATTATCAATAACGACAATTTCATAACCTTTGTTTAAAAAATTAAGGACGGTATGACTTCCAATGTAACCGGCTCCACCTGTAACTAAAATCATACATTTATCCTTTTGCTTTATTAATTACTACTTGAGGGAATGGAATTTCTATTCCTTCTTTTTCAAATCTTTCTTTAACCATTTGATTAAACTTACGTTTGACCATCCATTGTTCTTGTGGTGTTGTTTTTATTCTGCATTGAATTATTATGGCGGAATCTTGAAATTCATTTAGACCTAATACTTCAATATCAGAAAGAACAAATCTGGAATAAGTTGAGTTTTGTCTTAGTTCCTGTCCCAATTCTCTTAAAACTTTCATTGCATGTGTAACATCTGTTTTATATGCGACACTAATATTAAATATTGGGAAAGAATAGTTTTTTGTTTGATTAACTATTGTATCAATCTGTCCATTTCTAAGATAGTGAACATCACCATTAAAAGCTCTTATAACAATCATTGTAAGTGTTACTTTTTCAACAGTTCCTGTTGAATTGTTAACAGTAACATAGTCTCCGACACGTAATTGACCGGTTAAAATTATAGAAAGACCAGTAAATAAATCTTCAACAAATTTTTTCCCGCCAAAACCGACAGCAACACCAAGTATACCTGCTGTTGCCAATATTGGTTTCATATCAATGCCAAAATTTCCTAAAATATTAGTTGCAAAAAACAATATTATAATTGCATCTATTAGGTATACGCCTAATTGTCTTAATGTTTGATAGTGTTTTTTTGTTTCTGTGTCTGAAATTCTTGATAAAAGTTTATCAAAAAATAAGTGTAATGTTTTATTTACTATTCTTAGAATTATTATAAAAAGAATTATTTCCATAAGACTTTTCCCTATTAGAAATAAATCTATTTTAGCTGCATTTTTATAGATAATTTGTTTTATTATTTCGTCCACTATTTTACTCCCTTAATGACATATTAATTTACTTATTAACAAGGGTTAATGTCAATATCAATTACCTTATTGTTTACCCCAATTAGGGTAATAAAATAAAACTATCGTATTTTTCTTTTTGATATTTGCATGTCCGCCTATTATAAGGTTAGAGACATAACCTGCAAATGGTATCAATGTGAGAGCCCATTTTATTGGTAAAACAATTAGGGTTCTATTTTGTCCTCTTTTTATATAAGTAGCTTTTAATTTATTTTTTTCTATTCCTTCTATATTAAAATCATCAATTATTAGAGTAGCAGGAACTCCATTCATCCCTCTATCCATTGCTGTTTGAACTTTAGCTGTGACTTTTGCCCCCTTTTTTATAATTACTTTTGAGTCATATATTACATCTTCTTTTACGATAAAATCTATAACTTGCCCCTCAACTACACTTTCTTTTTTTGTTGATATCGGTTCTAATATTTCTAATTTAATAGGAACTCTTTCAAATGATTCATAATTATAATTTAAATTTGTTTGAGGATTAGTTATATTTGCATGTTTTAATAATTCCTTTGTAATTTCATCATCTTCTATAGCTCTTACTGTTGTACTTGCAATAAGAAGAAAAACAAAAATAACAGAAAACAGTTTACAAAGCAATTTATTCATAATCAACTGCTTTCTTTGAGCCTGATTTTATTTTTTCATTTAATTTCTTTCTATTTTCTATAGAAGATAAAAGAAAATGTTGATAAGTTTCGTTATTTAAATATTCATTATTGGCCAGAAAATATGGATATTTAGTATATATATATTCATATATATGTGCTAATCGTTTTGATGTTAAATTATGCCTTGAAATTTTATCATATCTCTTCTGTGGTTGAGATTTATGTATAAAAGTTATCAAAGCAAGTGGATTATATCCAGCCATTACCATAAAATCTACTGCTCTTTTATCAAAAAATAATTCATACTTTTTTGGTGCCAATTTAATTTGAGTAGATGAAACAAATCCTTTAAAAACACCGGCATAAGATTCTGCACTTTTACATATTTTTCTTGCCAAATATGCAGCTATTTCATCATCAGATGAAGTAAATTGCATTGTTTTATCATATATTATAATTTGCCTTTTCATCAAGCCAGGTTCAACTTTTACCAATTTTTCTTTATCTTGGTATACAAAAATCATTCGTACATCAATTTTATTTGCATTTAACAAACGAAAACCAATATCGCTTATTCTTTTTTGTATTTTGATGTCATTTGAAAGACAACTAGAAGTTGTTTCTTCTCCATAAACATTTAACCAGGGAGTTATAAATAACAAAGCAACCAGTATAATAATTCGTTTCATAATAATTCCAACTCTCTACTTTTTTATTATAAACGAATTATTTTTTTCATTCAAATTTAAAAGCTGCATTTGCAGCTTTTAAATTTTTATTAATAGGAAAACAGAATCTTTTAAAGCTTTTACAGAGTGTGTAGTGTTTTTAGCAAAAAAGAAAATTTGCCCTTTTTTTATTTTATATTTCTTACTTTCTTTTTTATCTTCGCTTGATATTTCACATCCACAGGCTTGACAAGTACAATTGTCATTATGATCAAAAACCAATTCTATTTCTCCATCATTAACATAAATACAAGCATCACAATGTGACATATGAGCGTCTATTTCTTCATGTTTCTTTAGAGAAACAAGTTTTAAATGAGCACCATTATTTTCCATTAAATCAATAATTGCACGTTTTGAATCTTTATCACCAATCAAATCTTCTATCTCAAAAATTTTATAGAACATAATTTCCCCTTTCGTTTTATTTAGAGTTTAAATTATGTATTAGAAAAATTTATTCCCTATTTGTTTATTTTTTATTAGCAAACATTTTGTGTTTAAAACCATAATTTGTATATAATATTTTCGGAGGATTAAAATGGAAGAATCAGAAAATAATAAACAGCTTAAGCTTCTTTTTATAGTTTTTATATTAATATCAATTATCCATATTATATATGCAACTATTACAATGCGAGGAATGTATTGTGACGGCGGGTTTTATATGTTGGATTTATTGAATAATTTTTCCTCTAAAATATATAAATTATCTTTTGATGAAACACATCCTAGATTTATGATGTCTTTTCTAATGCAATTTCCTATTATAGTAGCTCACGCATTATTTTATATAAAAAATAAATTTATATTAATGGGAATATATTCTTTTGTACAATTTACACTTCCTATAATATTTTTATTATGGAATTTTCTTCTGACAAAAAGAACAAAAAGGATAGATATTTTATTTTGGAATATTTTCACATATTGTGTAATTATTTGTCCTTTTATGATTTTTTCTGTAGTTGAATCGATTATTGGATTTTCTCTTCATTTTATTCTGTGGAATTATCTTAGTGCAAAAATAGATTATAAAAAAACAGACATCATTTTTATATTATTTTTATTAACAATGATGTTTGGAACATATGAATATGTTGCTTTTCTTGGAATTATATTTTTCTTAGCACATTTTCATTATGTTATACAAGAAAAAGATTTCAAAAATCAATGTATAAAAACATTAATTGGTTTAGGTTCTTTATCTGCAAGTATATATAACATAATCTTTATGTTAAAAACAGAAGGAGAAAGTGGAGAAATTATTCGTTTTATTAGGGAAGCAACAGATTATTTCCCCCATTTACTTGAATTAAATACTTTATTTTCAATAATTACAATTATCATCTTAATGTTAATTGCTATAAGGAAAGAACAAATATCAAAATTATTAGTAAGTTTAGTTATTATTATATATATAATAGCCTTAATATATTTATTAAATACTCCATTAACATCAATTTATCCGATGTGGGAAGGTCATTTGAGAACAATCCCTTGCTGGTTTTTACCAATATTATTTATTATTTTGCTTATAAAAGATATGATATCGAATAAAATAAATGAAAACCGATATACAAATTTCTTATGTATAGCATTAATCTGCTGTATTTTCCAGACAAGTTGGCAAATAGTTAATACATATTATTGGAATAAAAATATAGAATATATGCAAAACGAATTGCAAAACTATAAAGGATTATTGTATATACCATCAGAGCACGAAGAAATCTCCGGATTCCATAACAAGGAGTTAAGACGATATATATGGCACGGGATATTTCCTGCAACAAGTATATTATTCTCAAAAGAATATAAACAGAAAACATTATTACTTTCATATGATAAAACACAAGACCCAGGTAATGGGACTTTTAGAAATAGATTATATGTAATTTCTGATAAAAAGATGTCAATTCCGTTCGGAACAGCAATTGATATAAAAAATGATTATTGGAATTTAACAGAATGTGCTGAAGAACTTGATAGATACAATAAGAAAAATAAAATAAAAACAGACAGGTAAAATAAAAAGAAATCTGTTATAATATAAGAGATGAAAGAAACTGTCAGGAACATTTTAAAAAAATACGTGGATATTTCCTGTGAAACAACTTTTATAGTTGGTTTTTCGGGCGGTTGGGATTCTATGTGTCTTTTGGACATGATGAATAAACTGTCAAAAGAATATGGATTTTTGCTCGTAGCTGCACATTTAAACCATAATTGGAGAGGTAAAGAATCAGAAGCAGAAAAAGAACGTTGTCTTGCATTTTGTGAAGAAAATGATATTACGTTTATATCTGATACATTGGCTGAAGGTACAAAAGCATCAGAACTTGTAGCAAGAGAAATGCGTTATGATTTTTTCAAGCGATGTGCAGAAGAGTTTGAAGCTGATGCAATATTAACAGCCCACACAAAAAGTGATAATGCGGAAACTATTTTATATCGTATTATAAAGGGTACGGGGTTAAATGGTCTTGAAGGAATCAGAGAACTTCGTGACTTAGGCGGATTTAAGGTTATTCGTCCGATATTAAATTTTTCAAGAAAAGATATTGAAGAATATTGTATAAAAAATGAATTATATCCAAATAATGATTCTAGTAATTCAAATACAAAATATGCAAGAAATAATATTAGGCACAATATTATGCCTGCAATAAAATTAATTAATCCTAATATAGAAAATTCTTTAATTACGCTTGCAGATATTGCTACAGGCAACAATAAAATCATAAATGAATTAATGCAGAATATTGAAAATCAAATTACAGTTGGGAATAAATGGCTGACACAAAATTTTCTTATTTTAAATTCTGCCATCAAGCAGCATTTTGTATATAAATTATTAGTAAATAATGAAATAGAACCAAGTTTTTCTAAAATTCAGGAATTAATAAATTTTATAGTGGAAAATCAAAAATCCAAAACAGGGAAAACCCTTTCTATTGCTAACGATAAATGGCTTTTTGTTTCACACAAATATACATATTTTATTCATTCAGAGCATTATAAAAAAATAGAAGAAGAAATAAATATAGATAAAGCAGGAATCTATGAACTTGCCCAAGAGTATAAAATATCAATAGAAGAAACAACAGAAAAAGTTACCAAATTTCCAAAGGCAATAAGTAATTCTGCATATGTAGATTTAATAAATATAAGTTTTCCTCTCACAATAAGAACAAGAAGGAACGGAGATATTATTCAGCCATTTGGAATGCAAGGGAAAATGAAGCTGAAAAAATATTTTATAAACAAAAATATTCCCGAACACGATCGAGATAAAATTGTTCTTTTATGTAAAGGGAATGAAGTTTTGTGGGCAATTGGAATCGGACTTAGTGAAAAACTACGGACGAAAGATAGGCCGACACATAAATTAAAAATGGAGAGTCTAAAAAATGGTAATACTAGACAAGAAAATTGAAGAACTAAAAGTTTTAATTTCTGAAAATGAAATCAAAGAAAAATTAATAACACTGGCTGAAAATATTGAAAAAACATTCCCTGCAGATGAAGAAATCTATGTGATTTGTGTTTTAAAAGGTTCTGTTATGTTTTGCACAGATTTAGTTAAACATTTTAAGCATCCTATTCAAATGGAATTCATAAGAATATCGAGTTACGGACACGAGTCAAAATCAACAAACAACTTACAAGCAATAGATTTAACATTGCCAAACCTTCATGAAAAAAATGTTTTAATTGTTGAAGATATTATTGATACGGGTTTAACCGCAAGATTTTTAACAGATTTGTTTAAGATAAAACATCATCCCAAAAAACTTGTATTTACAGCTCTTTTAAACAAGAAATGTGCAAGACAAATCGATATAGAACCAGATTTCTACGGATTTGAAATTGATGATAAATTTGTTGTCGGTTATGGTTTAGACTATAAAGGATATTATAGAAATCTTCCTTATATAGGTTATTTCCCTAATTAATTATAACCATAAGCTTCTATCAAATATGTTTCTGAATTGAAAACAAATAAAGCAGAATCTTGAAGCAAAAACTTTGTTTGCACAGTGTATATTCTGCTCGATTTTTTTATAGAAATCCGCATATTTATTAATAGCTGTTTTTACATATTTTATATCATTGTCTAGGTCTAAGTCAGAATATATCTCCATAAGCAACCCAAAATAAACTTATATATTTATATAAAGTTTAGATTTATTATGAAATTTCATCAAAATCGCTAATTGTTACAAAAGTTACAAAACTATTCTTCTTGAATATTTTCCAGAGCAATATTTTTTAATTTTTTTTCTATTTTTCTATTCCAAGGCAAATCTTGGCGAAAAACATACTCATACCCAGTAACTTCGCCTTTCGAGAATGTTTGAAGTTGTTCATTACAAAGATCTTCAAATTCTTTTTGAATTTTTTTTGTAAATTCATGCCTGTCAAACTTGCAGTTTTCAGCAGTAATGATAATAGGTTCACCAACTTCAGCAAGACATTCAGGTCTATCTTCCCGTAAAAAAGTATAGTTAACAGCTACAGGAATTAGATTTACACCACCATGTTTCTTCGCTACATTTTGAGCGATATAAGCCAAACCTGTTTGGAATTCTATCGGTCTATAATTTGGTGGTCTAACAATGCCTTGAGGAAATATCCAGAATCCCATATCAGGGTCTTTTAAATCATCAACTATATATTTAAGTGAAATCATAGCTTCCTGTGCAGATGCTTTATTAACAGGAAAAGCGCCAATTAAAGCGAACAAAGGAAATCTGTTCATTTCTTCTATCATCATTCTTGTTCTGACTTTAAAAGCACGTCTCATTAAATTATAGCCAACAATACCATCCCACCAGTTATTATGCGGAGCATATATTATAGAAGGAAATCTTTTATCTCTTCTTTCATTAAATGCTTCTAAATTTTTTATTCGAAGTGCATAAAATCTATGACTTAACATTCTGAATAAAATTCTGTCGGCGAGCCAAGTCCAAAACGGCAAATTTTGGGCTTTTCTAAATTTTTCTTTTCTGTTCCTCAATCTTGTCGGAGGAATATCCGAATATAATTTTTCTGTCTTTTGCATACTTAATCCCTGAACAATTTAGATTATATCACTTTTTTTGATTTTTTAATCAAAAATTTCCTTAACGCTTACGGATTGTAAATTTTTCATATCTTCAAGCGTCCTATATATATGAATAACAGGACTTTTCTCGGTTGAAAAAACTTTAGCATTGATTTTCAGCATATCTCCGTCTTCGTCAACTGTTTTATGATTATAATCAATAATTTCAGGGAACAAATCAACTAATTTTTTATAAATTTCATTATATTCATCATATTTGCATACAAAAGAAATTTTAATCTTGCGTAAATGTTTTAAATTTTTAGGCATTATTTTCATTTCAAACATTCTTATTAAAACAAGTATAGCAACTGCAAGTATGGTTGAAACAATTGCTATGTTAAGCTTCCCGCAGCCACAAGCCATACCGATTGCTGCAACAATCCATAATGTAGAGGCGGTAGTTAACCCTGTAACGGTAAGTCCTTGTCTTAATACAGTTCCTGCGCCGATGAAACCTATACCGGTAATAATTTGGGCTGCAACTCTTGATGGATCACCCAATGGATACAAGGTTACTGCGGTAGAAAATCCGTATATTGAAAGAATAGTAAAAAGGCAAGAACCCAAGCATACCATTATTTGAGTCCTTAAACCTGCGGATTTATTTGTTAATTCTCTTTCAAGCCCTATTATTGAGCCTAAAATGATTGAAAAAATTATTCTTAATAAAATATCTGCGTTTTCAATTTGAATGTAGTGTAATATATCTTGCATTCTTTATCTTTCTCTGCTGTTTGGATCCAATACATCTCTAATTGTATCACCAATCACGTTAAAAGATAAAACCGCAACAAAAATTAAGAAACCGGGAGTCAACAACCAAGGTCTTGATATGATATTCACGAATTCTTGAGCCTCTTTAAGCATATTCCCCCAACTTGCATCAGGTTGTTGAATACCTAAACCAAGAAAACTTAAACCTGATTCTGATAATATATAAGACGGTACACTCAATGTCATTGCTATGATTACATAGCTTATTGTTTGAGACAAAATATGATGAATTATTGTTCTTAAGTTTGAAGCTCCTAATGCTTCAGATGCTATTACAAATTCTTTTTTCTTTATTGAAAGCACCATACCTCTTACTACTCTTGAAAATCCTGCCCAACCTATTAAAGCCAATATAAGTACAATAAGGGTAAATCTTTGCACACTTGTCATATTCGCAGGTAAAATCGAAGCTAATATAATTAAAAGGTAAAAACTCGGTATAGACATAATTGCTTCTGATATTCTCATCATAATAAAGTCTGTTTTCCCGCCCAAATAGCCTGATAACCCGCCATACAGCATTCCTAACGGGAATGAAACGAGCAAAGCAAGAAACCCAATAGTAAGCGATATTTGACCGCCATATAGCAAACGTGAAAAATTATCTCTTCCGTTAATATCCGTTCCTAACAGATAGAGTTCTCCGCCTTTTTCGACATCATAAAAATGCCTGTCAAAAGGAATAAAGCCAAAAAGCTTGTATTTTTCACCTTTTGCAAAATATTTTACCTGGTACTTTTTTGTTCTGTCTTCTATATATTTTGTGTCAAAATTTTCTTTGTCAAAATATCTGATATAGTTATAAGTATATGGTTTTGAGAGTTTACCTTTTTCATTAATTATGTATATTTTAGATGGCGGGCAGTATGATTTATTTCTGTTTGAATAATCCTTTGAATAAGGACTTATAAAAGAAGCTAAAAATACGGACAAATAAAGAATACATAATATAATGAATGCAACACGTGCAAATTTATCTTTAAGAATACTCTTTAAAAGATTTTCGCTTTTGAAACCATTTATATCAGGAAGCTTAGCCATTAAACAGCCTCCACTCTGGGGTCAACAAGTTTTAAAAGAATATCGGCAATCAAATTACCTAAAACAAGCATTATTGTACCAATCATTAATGAAGCCATAACAAGATTTATATCAGATTTCATAACAGCTTCAAGAATTAAACGACCTAACCCGGGGTATTGAAAAACATACTCGGTTAAAGCGGCACCGCTTAATAAAGAAGCAAACTCAAAACCTAATAATGTAACCATCGGGTTTATTGCATTACGCAATGCATGTTTATATATAACTTTCGTTTCACTTAAACCTTTTGCACGGGCAAATTTAACATAATCAGATTGCAAAACATCAAGCAGATTACCTCTCATCTGCCTTTGTAAACCTGATAAAGAAATAGTAAATAAAACAACAACAGGTAAAACTAAATGATGTAAAACATCAACTATTTTGCCCCAAATTGTCATTTCCGAATGATTATAACTTGTAAGCCCGCCCGTAGGAAACCAGCCTGTTTTTACTGCAAAAATAAGCAACAAAAGGGCAAAGAAAAATGAAGGTATTGCCATACCAATACTAGATAAAATAGTAAGCAGCCTATCGATAGGTTTTCGCCAATGCAAAGCAGCGACAATCCCCAAAGGTATACCAACAGCCCAGGTAAAGAAAATTACAAACCCCGTTAGTAAAAGAGTGTTAGGAATTCTTTCCATTAACTTATCGGCAACTCTTTCACCTGTGGTGCAATAGCCCATATCACCTTTAACAAAACTTTTGAGCCATAACCCATATTGAACAATAACAGGCTTATCTAACCCTAATCTTTGGACTTCGTAGTCTAAAGTTTCTTGAGTAATAGAAGGATTTAACCTAAGCTCGGCTAAAGGGTCAACAGGAGCAAGTCTAATAAGAAAAAAACTTATTATGGATACCAAAAATAATAACGGTATCGTTTGAAAAATTCTTTTAATTATATAGCCTGCTAAATTCATACGCTAATTTTAGAATATCTGTACATTTTTGGCAATTGGTCGAGATTAAGTTTTACAGGCAGTATAAAATTTGTTATCATATAAGTTACAGTTTACATAATAAAGGGATATTAATGAAAAAAGTTTTTGCATTTGATATGGGGAAAGCAAGTATAGGTTATTGCGTAAGAGAAGATTTTGAAATTAAAGATATTGGTTCAATAATTATAGATAAAGACCACGCTTCAGTTGTAGATAATAGAGCAAGAAGAAGAACTTATAGAACAATACAAGCACATAGGGCAAGAGAACTTTGGTTTAAAAATTTATGGATTAGCAGAGGTTTAAAACCATTAGAAGAAACTGATGAAAAGTTTAAAAAAGAATTTGCTCAAAAAAATGATAATACTATATATAATTCTACATTATTACGTATTGCACTGATTCAAGGTCGTAAATTAGAAGAATGGCAAATTTATAAAGCATTGCACAATGCAATTCAAAGAAGAGGTTATGATAATAATATTGCTTGGGCTACATCAGATGACGATAAAGAAAATGAAGAAGCAATCAAAAAATATTCTTGCATTGATGGTATTGAACTTATTCTATCAGATGAATATAAATATCCTTGTTATTATGATGCTTTACTCCTTGGTTTATGGAGTGAAAATAATCCTAATGAATTAAAAAGATGTATTGGTTTAAATCCTGAAAAAGTAAGAAAAGCAGGAAGAGTAACTCCTCGAGAATTAGTGGTTAAAGAACTTTCAAAATTATGGGAAGAAGCAAAAAAACAAATACCTCAAATACAAGATATTACCATAGATGAATTTCTATATGGAGATTATAGAGAAGCTTATGCATCATATCATAATCCTGAGTGGATACAATACCGCGGCACAGAAAAAGACTGGCAAGGTGTATTAGGTCAAAAAATTCCAAGATTTAATAATAGAGTAATTGCAAAATGCAGACTACTTCCTAAAAGAAATGTGTGTAGTGCTGATAGTATCGAGCATATTTCTTTAGTTCTTTTAATGCAGTTAAAGAATATTAAATTTATAGATGATACTACATTAGAACAAAGAAGATTAGCACCTTACGAAATAAAAGAAATATATGACAAAAAGGTTGTAGAGTGGGCTAAAAATCTAACAGACTTGAGGAAAGGAATAAAGTCAACAGCAACATTTTCAATACCTAAAACAGATATAGAAAAAGTAGTTGGTCAAAAATTCAAAAAAAATGAAGTTGAAACTTTAAAGGCAAATATTTCAGGACGTTCAAGCTTTTGCAGACGAGCTTGTCAAATAATGATAGACATTATAACGTCAGGATTACATCCACATGAAATTGATGCTTCTAAATATGCAGATAAAGAAGGTACTAAAAATGGAATAACAAAAGAAGAAATTCAAACAATGTTATCCAAAATTGGTGATTGGAATAATCTTTTTATTGGTGATAATCGTGATGAGTTAGCACAAGAGTCGAAAAATGCTGAAATAAAAAGTGATATTTTAATAGGTAATATTACAAATCCTGTTGTAAGAAACAGATTACAAATATTTAAAAATCTCTTAAATTCATTAATATATGATAATGGGAAACCTGATGAAGTTATCTTTGAATTTGTGCGAGATGGGGCTGATAATTCATTATTCGGAAGTATTAAAGCAAATGATACAGCAAAATATATGAAAAGTCAGGAAAAGGAAAACGAACAATTAATAAAAGAACTGGAAGAACACAATTGTAATCCAAAACAATATTTTTTAATGCATAAATTAGCTAAAATGCAAGATTTTAAATGTATATATAGCGGAGATAGAATTTCACCGGCTGAATATCCACTATGTGAGATAGATCATATTTATCCAAGAAGTATAGGTGGTAATGACGCCTTATATAATAAAGTTGTATGCTATAAGAAAGAGAATCAAGATAAAGCAGGCAGAACTCCATATGAGTGGTTATATACAAATAAATCACGATGGGAAGAGTTTAATACAAGAATAACGAATTTAAGACCAAGATTAGGTAAGAAAAAAGCAGACTTGCTTGTACTTCCACCAGATAAATGTGCAAAGTTAATAGATAGTTATAATGGTTTAGCAGAAACCGCACAAGTTGCGAAAGTAGCAAGTGCAATAACCCATTATATTTGCGGTTGGGGCATGCAAACAAAAGGGGATGAACGTCATGTATACGTTGAAAATGGGTCAACTACAGCAAAAATAAGAAGAACATACAGTTTAAATTCGCTTTTGGGTGATGATGAAAAGAAAAACAGAACAAACCCAAAACATCATGCATTAGATGCAATCTGTATAAGTTTTGCACGTGAATATAAATTGGATGAAGAAACAAGAAGATATTCAATAAAAGGATTTAATCGTCCTCAAGTAGAAGAAAAAATCATGGAGTTAATGCCATATCCTTATACACATAGGAAACCATTAAAATCAGAACTAAGACCAAAAGAAACATATTACGGAAAAAGAATGTTTAATGGTAATTATTGTCTTACAGAAAGAATAGAAATAATAGAAATTAAAAAAGATAAAAAAAAGATAGAGAAGATATTAGACCCGATTATTCGAGAAAATCTTATAAGCAAGTTAAATGATAATTTATCTGAAGATGAATGGTTAAAAATGTTATCAACATATATTCATCCGACGAAAAAGACTAAAATAAAGAAAGTACGAACAAAAATTGATTGCAATGCACAATTGACGAATGATTTAAATGGTCGTGAGCGTTTTGATTCTTTTGTTGATTTTGGAACAAAAGGAACAAAAGGTCAATTTAAGCGTTCAAAAGGACATAAAGGGCAAATTCTTTATTATGATGCTAAAGGTAATATCAAGGTTATGCCTGTTTATGCAAATAAATCGACTAAAGAAGTAAGAGAAAATCTTATGGAAATGGGTTGTAAATTATACAATGGCGGAGAAATGTTCTCTTCGGGCTGTTTAATTTATATCCCCAATAATTTCAAAGCAGGTTCTTTATTCTATGAAAAAGGTAAATATAAGCTTAATTCAATATGGAGTAATGGTCCTGTAGAAATTGAAGATAATAATGGTAAAAAGATTCTTTCAAGTACTAAGTATTTAACAGAAGCACAATTCAGAAAAATCGTTGATTTTTAGTCAAAAATAATTAAATGTAGATTATGAGCTACCATATTCTGCATATTACAAAACAAGGCAGTTATATTTCAATAGATAAAGGTATTTTATTCTGTGAAATAAAAAAAACTAATGAAATATATAAACTTCCAATTAATGATATAAAGGCAATTATAGTTTGTACACCTGCTGTTTCATTTTCTAATAACGCAATAGCAGCATTATTAAAAAATAATGTTGTTATACAACATTGTGATAGAACATTCCAACCAATCGGCTGGAGTGTTCCTTTGGCTAGAATAGTTAAAACAAAAGTTTTTAAAAATCAAATTAGCCAAAATGAAGAATTTACAACAAAACTTTGGAAAAAAATTGTTAAGCAAAAAGCATTCAATCAAGCAATGGTATTAGATTTTATGGGTTGTGATACACATAATTTGTATAATCTAATAAATAAACCATTAATGAATGAAGCCAATATTGCAAAAAAATACTGGCAAGACTACTTTTTCTATTTAAGTGAACCAATGAAAAGAGAACATCAAAATGCCCAAAGTTTTGAGAATGCTTGTCTTAATTATGGATATGCAATATTAAAAACAATTATTTATCGTTCAATTTTAGTACATGGTCTACTTCCTAATTTAGGAATACACCATACAAGTAATTACAAAACAACACCTTTAGTTTATGATCTAACAGAACCATTTAGAGCTTTTATAGATTTATACTTATATTATTTTTCAAAAAATTATTCTATTGAATTTGAAAACGAAGAGATACAAGAATGGATAAAATTTATTCCTAACTGTTTAAAAGATTATAGAATTAAACATAAAAATTATAGCTATAAAATTATAGATATAATTGATATTTATATAGAAGAAATAGCAAATTCATTTTCATTATTTGATTGTTCCGAAATTTTTCTTCCAAATATAAAAGAACAATATTTACACAAAGATACGCAAAAGAATAGAGAATATGAAGAGTAAATACCGTATGGGTTGGTTATTTGTATGTTTCGATTTGCCTGTTGTTGATGATGAAGAAAGGAAACAAGCAAACAATTTTAGAAAAGATTTGTTAAAACTTGGTTATTTTATGCTACAAAACTCAATTTATGTGCGTTCTTGTGTAACTTATGATAAAACAGAACAATATATAAAACTTGTTAAAACACTTGCACCTGCAACAGGTCAGATAAATATTTTTTATTTAACAGATAGGCAATGGACTAATTCTGTATGTATAGAAAAAGCAAACTATAATTCTTCAAAATATAGAAAACAAATGGGCGAAAACACAGAAAAACAGATGACATTTTGGTGATTTTAAGTTAAAATACTAATGTCACAAGTTTTAGAGGTTTGGAGAATGAGGCATAACGTGTATTTACCATACAGAGGGAACGACTATTCTCCTGTCAATTATGATTGGTCTCTTAATTTAAAGTATATTACTTTGTTATTATATATTATTTTATCTATTTTGTATATCCTATTATAACATATTTTAAATTAAGAGAAAATCAAAACAATTTATGAAGATTTCAAACAGCTCACTAGATTATAACATATTTTAAATTAAGAGAAAATCAAAACATGTTCTGAAACAAACGGCGATTATGTCAAATTATAACATATTTTAAATTAAGAGAAAATCAAAACAACATGTCAAGAAAACAGTACACAATTCCTATTATAACATATTTTAAATTAAGAGAAAATCAAAACTTAATAATTCTGCTTTTTGCTCAACTGATAATTATAACATATTTTAAATTAAGAGAAAATCAAAACTACTTTAAACTCCCAATCTTCCATTTCTTGATTATAACATATTTTAAATTAAGAGAAAATCAAAACTATATTGCGATGTTTGTTCTTCTGCTTGTTATTATAACATATTTTAAATTAAGAGAAAATCAAAACAAATGCTCCATATACTGTCTTTATCAGTTGATTATAACATATTTTAAATTAAGAGAAAATCAAAACAATTAAAATCCGAATTATAATGTTTTAAATAATTCTTCCATAGAGATATCAAGGGCTTTTGCTATTTTCAATAATGTAATTAACCCGGGTCTGTTTATGCTTATCTCTATCTTACCTAAATAATCTAAACTTATGCCTGCTAATTCAGCAAGTTTCTCTTGCGTAAGATGTCTTTCCTCTCTTAGCAGTTTTATTCTTTTCCCTAAATTTTTATAAAAATTTTCAAAACTCATTATAGCCCTTATTTTATATTATAAAACTGATATAGAAAACATAATTGATATACTAAAGAAAAATTCTAATAACTTACAAGGTGAATTTATTGAGTTAGAAAAAAATTTGAAGCAAATTAATTATAATTCTTTTAAATATTAGTTTTTAAAATCAACAATGTATTTTTATAACTCTTTTAAAAATTTTCAAAATTTATACAGAGCAGTAAAATATATTTATTTTTATAAACAATTCATTTGTTTTAGGCAATTTGAGAAGTTTAGATTTTTTATATATCACAAAAGCAACTATGGTGGTAATAATGCAAGTTATTCAAAATTTAACTAAAAACATAATTGTTACAAATCCAAAAGATAATGTGGGAAAAGATTATAGGAAAACTGTCGAACAAAAAACGTCTTTTAATAACGATTTCCACAATATTGCATCCAATACTGCTGATTGTTTACGTGGATATTTAGGAATAACACCCCAAATTATAAAAAAAGTTTCACAAGCTATAACACAATCAAATATTGATGAAAAAGCCAGGCAAAAAGTAAATGAAATAAAACTAACAAAAATGTTTTTAGACTCAGGTTTTTCTTTGCAAGATATTTCAAAGAATAAAGAGTTGATAAAAAAACTTTCTCGTCTTGATTATACAAATGTTGAAGGAAAGTTTAAATATTATCAGGATAATTTAGCAAAACTTTCGGTACAAAGTGTAAGACTTTCTAATATTGCAATATTTTTAGAAATAGAAGAACTTACTCCTGAAATGTTAAAATCCTTACATGAGATGGCGAAATTAAAATACAAAGAAGATTCGGTTTGGAATGGAGCTCAAACACCATCAGATATTTGGGAAACGATTTATTTTGGGCTAAAATCTATTCGTGAATATGATGAGTTTGATTTTATGACAACAGCAAATCAAGTTAATTTTATACGCTATTTTAAACATAATTTTTGTGAAAATTATATAAATTCTTTAAATGAAAATGATCCTTTATTAAAACTTAACCTGATAAATGATATCAAAAGATGTGGTTCAAATGCGGCACTACAATCTGAACTGAAAGCTAGGATGAAAAATCAGCCTGTTAAGTTTATCGAATGTAGTCAAGATTCTCTTTCTCATTTTGTTGAAAGTGATACTTTTTGTTTTGAAAATCTACAGAATACTATAGGCAATTTAGATTTATCTAAATATGAAAAAGGTTTACCTTTAAAATATTCTCGTGATAGTTTTATTCAAGACTTTAATTCAGTAATTAAAGACTTAAACCCTAATGATAGAAAACAGGTCTTTGATTATTTTCAATTTAAAATAGATAATGAAAATGATATTGTTAAATTCCCTGTTCCAAATAATTCGGATATATCTGAATTTAATGCAAATGTTCAAAGCGCAATAAACAAAACACGTGTTTATGTTAATGACTTTGTTGCAAATAATGAATTTGTTCTGAATAAAGACGATAAAGTAGCCGAAGAAGTTCTTAACGAATTTATCCGTGTATTTCCTGAATTTATTTCCGTTGTCGGAAAAATCCAACATAGAGGTGATTCTATTGATAAACATACCCTTGAAGACTTACAACTATGCCTTAAAAATCCTGAAACAAAAACTTTATCAAAAGAAGAATTCAGAATATTATTTTTATCTGTAATGTTTCATGATATAGCAAAAAGGCAGAAAATGGTCGATGAAGGACATGCAAAACCTTCTGCTTATTTTGCAAAAGAGCTTGTAAAAAAACTTCCGATAAATTCTGATGAGAAGAAAAGAATATATAATATAATTATAAATAGCCATTGGGTTACAGATGGCACAAATGCCAAAGATTTAGCTGCTTCATATAGATATCTTAATGATTTTAAAATAGCACAAATTATAGCAAAAGCCGATGCAGAATCAGCAGGTTTTACCTATGCCGCAAATGAATCTACTGTTGATGAAATTAACAGTAATATTGAATTTATAAGAAAAAATGGTATTCCAATCTTCGCTGATAATTTACCTGTAGATAAATCAAAATTCCCACAAGATGCTGAAGGGGTGAAATATCTTGATTTTTCGAATCCTGATAAGGATTTATCTGAATTCGGTTTTGCTCAAGGTACAAAAGTAAAAGATTTAAACTTTTTATGCCATAGCTCGCATGGTACTTTAAACGAATTATCAGCAATTTGTGATGATAGTAAAGAAATATGTTTAAGTTCCAGTCTGCTTAATGTTAATTATGGTTTAAGTACAAACTATAATTCAGGGGTCAGTGTTATTCTTCATTCTTCAAATTCAGATATCGCTCTTGCAGGAAAGAAAGTAGGAGGTACCGGTGGGCAAAGAGGCCGTGATGTTTTTGAAACTTATATTTTTATGCAAGGAAAAAATGAATCAGAAGCAAAACGAAATAAAAACTTTAGAACTGAACTTCCGAATTTTATAAAGAAAGAATTAAATTTAACAGATGAAGAATATTATGAATTTTTTGATTTAATAGATAAATTTGATAAAAAAGAACGTTTAAAAGATATAAAATTAAAGTCAGGACGTATAATCTCCGCAGAAGAAACAGCAAGAGCATTGGATAATATGCACCAATATATGCTTGCTGCAAAAAATAAGGGTGATTATATTAACGAAGTTGTTGTTTTCCAACCGAAAATAGAAGCTGTCGTAATGTCTAAAAAGGATTTTATTAATTCTTCAATTAAAGATAATCAGATTAAGCAAACGGCAAAAGAAAATAATATACCAATAATATTGGTTTAAAAGGTTATGATAAATTAAATGTATTTCTCATTTTATGTTTATTTTTATATAATTTACTTAAAATAGCAAAAAAAAATAATTTTTGATTTAAAACAAACAAACATAAGATGAGGTGAGAAAATGATTCAAGCAATTCAGATGGGACAACCAATTAAGTATGGTATCCAAAATGTACAACAATCTATGGGGGAAAATACTGCCGTCCCGGCTCAAAATAATATTACGTCACCATATAGTAAAACTTATGCTAATGCATCAAGAAGTATTGCTTTTGCTTCTATAAATATTAATAAATCTCAGAATTTAAGTTTTAAAGGTCAAAAATTGAATGATTTACCAAAAACTTGGTTTTTTGATGCTGAAAAACAAACCATAAAGGATAACTATGGTGTTGATTATGACTTGGATTCTAAAGAACAAGAAGAAAAAGCAGAACAAAGTAAAAAGGATTTCGCAAATTTCAGAGAAACTGCTAGTAAGAATATTATTCCATTCTATCGTTTTATACCTACAGGTAAGCTTGATCCTAATAAATCAAGTTGGATGCCTGATGGTTATGTAGCTATTAAAAACTCTCAAGAAATGGAGTATGTTTCTTGGCGAGAACTTGCTGATTCTTTCGAAGATTAATTAAACTTATTTTATTCAAGCAAATTGATAATATGATTCAACTTTAATGAATTTTAAAATTGATAATTATTATCAATTTGTTTTTTATGTATTTACAGGCATGCAATTTTGGTGTAAAATGATATTGTTACAAATTCGAGATTTGGGAAGAATATCATTTAAAAATGCGTTGTTTAAACGTGTTTTAGGGTATGCAAATAATATAGCTGGGGTAGGCATGGAAAATAGTGAATTAAAAGAACTTTTTGTTATTAAAAAAGATGGAACTAAAGAAAAGTTTGATATAACTAAAGTTATAAATGCGGTAAAAAAATCGGCTTTGAGAGTTTTAATTGATTTTACTCCAGAACAGATTGATAATATATGTTCGATTGTTGAAAAAGAAGTTAAAGATAGTGGAAAAAATGAAGTTTATATTCAAGAAATGCACAACATTGTTGAAGATGCACTTGAAAATGTTAACTCTAAAGTAGGTCAAAGCTACAGAAATTACAGAAACTACAAGCAAGATTTCGTTAGAATGCTTGATAAAGTTTATCAAGAAAGCCAAAAAATTATGTACATTGGAGATAAGGAAAACTCAAATTCCGACTCCGCTTTAGTTTCTACTAAACGTTCTTTAATATTTAATCAATTAAACAAAGAATTATACAAAAAATTCTTCTTAACAGTAGAAGATTTACAAGCTATTCGTGACGGTTACATATACATTCATGATATGTCTGCAAGACGTGATACTATGAATTGCTGTCTATTTGATGTTGCTTCTGTACTTAAAGGCGGTTTTGAAATGGGTAACCTTTGGTACAATGAACCAAAATCTTTGGCTGTTGCGTTTGACGTTATTGGTGATATCGTTATGGCGGCTGCAAGCCAACAATATGGCGGTTTTACAGTTGCTGAAGTAGATAAATTATTAGCACCATATGCTGAAAAAACATATCAAAAACAATATTCTCGTTATATTTCTATGGGCTTGAGCTTTGAACAAGCTAGAAAAGAAGCTTTAAATGATGTAAAAGTTGATTTTGAACAAGGCTTTCAAGGTTGGGAATACAAATTTAATACTGTTGCTTCTTCAAGAGGTGATTATCCGTTTATCACAATTACTCTTGGTTTAGGTACAGGCGAATATGAAAAAATGGCTTCTATTATTGCTTTAGAAACCAGAAAAAATGGGCAAGGCAAGAAAGAATGCAAAAAGCCTGTATTATTCCCTAAAATTGTATTTTTATATGATAAAGAATTGCACGGAAACGGCTGTGAACTTGAAGATGTTTTTGAAGCGGGTATTGAATGTTCACAAAAATCAATGTACCCTGATTGGCTTTCATTAACAGGTGAAGGTTACGTTGCAAGTATTTATAAAAAATATAAAAAAGTTATTTCACCTATGGGTTGCAGAGCTTTCTTATCACCTTGGTTTGAAAGAGGCGGTATGAAACCTGCTGATGAAAACGATGTACCTGTATTTGTCGGAAGATTTAATATTGGTGCTATCAGTTTACATTTACCAATGATATATGCAAAGGCGAAAAAAGAAAGCAAAGACTTTTATGAAGTGCTTGATTACTATTTACAATTAATCAGAAAATTGCATATCAGAACTTATGATTATCTTGGTGAAATGAAGGCTTCAACAAATCCTCTTGCATATTGCGAGGGTGGTTTCTACGGCGGTCATTTAGGTTTCCACGATAAAATTAAACCTTTATTAAAGGCTGCCACTGCTTCATTTGGTATTACAGCATTAAATGAATTACAACAAATTCATAACGGAAAATCACTTGTTGAAGATGGTCAATTTGCAATTGAAGTTATGGAATACATTAATAAGCGTGTAAATGAGTTTAAAGAAGAAGACGGTAATTTATATGCTTTATATGGAACACCTGCTGAAAATCTTTGCGGATTACAGGTAAAACAATTCCGCGAAAAATATGGTGTTATAGCAAACGTATCAGACAGAGGATATGTTTCAAACAGCTTCCACTGTCACGTTTCTGAAGATATAAGCCCAATTCAAAAACAAGATTTGGAAAACAGATTTTGGAATTTGATGAATGGCGGAAAAATTCAATATGTTAAATATCCAATCTCTTACAATAAAGAGGCAATTAGAACCTTAATAGAAAGAGCAATGGATATGGGATTCTACGAAGGAGTAAACTTATCACTTTCATATTGTGACGATTGCGGTCACCAAGAGTTGAATATGGATGTTTGTCCTAAATGCGGAAGCCGAAATTTAACAAAAATCGATAGGATGAACGGTTATCTTTCTTATTCAAGAGTAAAAGGTGATACTCGTCTTAACGAAGCTAAAATGGAAGAGATTAGAGATAGAAAAAGTATGTAATCATGAATTATCATAATATTACAAAAGACGACATGCTAAATGGCGATGGGTTGAGGGTTGTTTTGTGGGTTGCGGGCTGCAATCATCAATGTGAAGACTGTCAAAATCCTATAACTTGGGATATTACGGGTGGTATTCCATTTGATGAGGTCGCAGAAAATGAACTTTTTGAAGCTTTAGCAAAACCGCACATTTCAGGTATTACATTCTCCGGCGGTGATCCTTTGCATCCATTTAATCGTGGTGAAACTTTTCGTTTAATGAGAAAAGTTAAAGAACAATATCCTGATAAAACTGTTTGGGTTTATACCGGTTTTAGATGGGAAGATTTTGAACAACATCCCAAAATGAAATATATTGATGTTCTTGTTGATGGCAGATTTGTTAAAGCTTTAAAAGATAATAATCTTTGCTGGGTTGGAAGTTCTAATCAAAGAATTATTGATGTGCAAAAAACTCTGCAAAAGGGTGAAATAGTTTTGCATTACGACAATAGCAATCCTACTCAACAAGTTTAATCTTATTATATATTTCACTTAAATTTTTTACATCTGTATGCAATATACTAAATACTGTTTTGATTACATTAAAAGTATTTTCATTTTTTGCATTTTGATATGGGAAATAAAATAAATCCATAGGCAATGCTTCTTTATAATCTGGATAATAATATTCTATGGGAAGTTTTACAGCCCCTTGCGATTTATAGAAATTTACTCTTCTTATAGTGTTGTAGTTATTATTATTTTCTTTTTCAACTTCTAAAAAACAACCGTTATAATCAGCGTATAATTCTTTTAATTTTTCTAAAACCTTATGTCCATAACCTTTTGACTGGAATTGTTTAAATATTGCAATATAGTCAATCCATATATTTTTTGAGTTCTTATCATCAATAATGATTATATAACCAATGTTTTGATTGTTCTCAATTGCATTATAAATTATGTATTCATCTTTTTTACTAAGGAATTCAAATTGCTCAAAAGATTTCAGTTCATTTGTCGGGAACTGAGTTAGCATATCATTGTATATTCTGGTAATATCGTTTTTATTTTCAACTAAAATCATAATATCTTAGCAACTGTGAACCCTGTAAATACAAGCCAAATAAACATAATCAATGCAAGAAGAATTGGTTTTAAACCCAGCCCCTGAATCTTTTTAAAGTTTGTTTCAACCCCAAGAGCAAACATTGCAAGAGTCAATAAGAAAACATCAAATTCAACAATTGCACTTGTTACATTTTGAGGAATAAATCCGATTGAGTTAATACCGCAAGCAACTACAAATAAAATAGCGAACCAAGGTATTTGAACCTTGCTCATTTTTGTTCCTGCTTTTTTTGCTATATACATACTTAACAAGAATAAATAAGGAACAAGCATCATAACTCTTGTTAATTTAACAATAACAGCAGTATCCATAGCAGATTTAGAAACTGCACTACCTGCGGCAACAACTTGTGCTACTTCATGTATTGAAGAACCTATATATATACCGAAAGCATTAGCATCTAAAAAGCCAAGCTGATATATAAATGGATATAAAAACATTGAAATAGTACCAAACAAAACAACCGTTGCAACTGCTAAAGAAACCTTATGAGATTTTGCCTTTAATATTGAATCAGTACCTAAAACAGCTGCGGCTCCGCATACTGATGAACCTATTGCAGTTAGCATACAAAGATCTTTATCAAGTTTGAATAATCTTGTACCAATATAATAGCCGAGTAAATAAGTAGTTGTCAGCATAATTACATCGGCGACAAAACCAGTCATACCAACTTGTGCAATTTGTCCGAATGTTATTCTGAAACCATATAAAATAATTGCAAATCTTAAAATTCTTTTACTAGAAAAAGTAATGCCTTCTTTAAATTTTTCAGGAATAAATTTGTTTAAAAAATTTCCGATTAACATCCCGATTATAATTGCAAATGTTAATGAATTTAGATTATATTTTACAAAAAAATCAAGTTTACAAGTAAAATATGAAATCAGTGCAAAAACTGCACAAAATAATATACCTAATATTGGAGATTTATTATCTTTTGCTTCAATTTGAGGCAATTCTTTTATTTCTTGCTCGTTTTCTTGAGCTTTTAATGTCTCAGTTTCCAGCATAATAATATATCCATAAATTTATAATCTTTTAAATTATATTATAAAAATAAATTTTTTTGTTTGTACTAAAATATAGATAATAGAAAAACTAGTTTTGATTGGAGAAAAAGATGGAAGAAATCAGGGTTAGAATTGCCCCTTCACCAAGCGGTAATTTACATGTGGGTACAGCTAGGACTGCATTGTTTAACTATTTATTTGCAAAAAAGAACAACGGTAAATTTGTTTTAAGAATCGAAGATACAGATGCTGAACGTACAAGTCAAGCATATGTTGATAATATATTTGATAGTTTAAAAGCTTTAGGCTTAAATTGGGATGAAGGTCCTGATGTTGGTGGTCCGTATGGTCCATATACTCAATCTGAAAGATTTGATATTTATCCAAAGTATGTTCAAGAACTTTTGGATAAAGGATTTGCTTATGAATGTTTTTGTACTCCTGAAGAATTGGAAGCAGAAAAAGAAGAAGCTACTAAAAATAAACAAGCATATGTTTATTCTAAAAAATGTGAAAACCTTACAGAAGCAGAAAAAGAAAAATTAAGAGCAGAAGGCAGAAAACCTGCAATTCGTTTTTCTGTTTCAAAAGCACAAAAAGCTTTTCACGATTCACCAATTATTCATTTTGAAGATTTGGTTAAAGGTGACCTTCACCAAGATACAAGTCTAATCGGCGATTTTGTAATTATGAAATCAAATGGTGCTCCTACATATAATTTCGCGGTAGTAATTGATGATATGTTAATGAAAATATCACACATTATACGTGGAGAAGACCATATATCAAATACATTCAAACAAATACTTATTTATGAAGCATTAGGTGCTGAAGTTCCAAAATTCGGTCATTTGGGTATGATTTTAGCTCCTGACAGAAGTAAACTTTCTAAAAGACATGGTGCAACTGCCGTATCTGAGTTCGTTGAAAAAGGTTATTTAACAGAAGCATTAATCAACTTTGTTGCTTTACTTGGTTGGTCTCCATCAGATTCTAATGAAATTAAATCTTTAGAAGAAATAGCTCAAGATTTTAGAATTCATGAAGTTTCTTCTTCTAATTCAATATTTGAGTACGACAAGTTAAACTGGATGAACGGTCAATATATAAAGAAAATGGATATAAAAGTATTAACTAAATTAGCAAAACCATTTCTTTCAAAATATGATTTGTCTGAATTAACTGAAGAACAGTTAGAAAAAGTTATTGCAGCGACAAGAGAACCAATTACAGTTCTATCTGATTTAACAAATGATGTTGCATATTTCTTTGGTAAAGATATTGTATATGAAGAAGGTGTTAAAGAAGCCAATATTGATACGGAACAAGCGCAAACAATATTGAAATATTTTGATTCACAACTTGATAGTTATGATTTTGACAATGAAGAAAAACTTCATGAACAATTAGCAGAATTTAGAACATACTTCAAAGAACAAGGTATAAAACCTAAAGTTACCATGTGGACTGTTAGAGCAGCTCTAACAGGTAGAACCCATGGCGCTGATATGGGAGTAATACTTGAAGTATTAGGTAAAGATAAGGTAAAATACCGTATAGAAAAAGCTATTGTATAAATATGGAAGATTTTTTAAATTTACCAAAAGTATCATTTATAGTAATCACACACAATTTTGAAAACTTTGTGTGTGATTGCTTAATGAGTATAAAAAATCAGACTTATAAAAATTATGAAATTATTATTGTTGATGACGTTTCCAAAGATTCAACAAGAGAAAAAATACAAGAATTTATAAATAGTAATTTAGAACTTTCTGTCAAATTTATACAAAATGAAAATAATATAGGACAGTTAGCTTCTTTCCTGGCTGGCTTAAAAGTTTCTACAGGTCAATTTATATGTGCTGTGGATGGAGACGATATCTTATTTCCTGAATTCTGTGCTGTTCATATAGAAACACATATGAAAGTATCAGTAGCCTTAACAACATGTCAGCAAGCAGAAATTGATGAAAATAATATTATTCATACTTTAAGTTCAATAGATAGTCCCAGAAAAAAAGGAAATAAAATCCAGATAGAAAATAAATCATACGAAGAATTTTTAGAATACAGACATGCTGAAGGTATCAATAACGAGAACGGAGAAGTCAAAGTTTTGGATAATGATAAATACAGCTTTGCAACTTGGCATTGGGGACCTACAACTTCAGCAATGATGAGAAAATCTGTATGTGATATGTTATTACTTTTAGAAAAAACAAGACAGTTGAAAATAACGGCTGACAAATTTATGTTTTCTTTTTGTCATCTTATAGGGTCGAGTGCGATTATTTATAAAGTCTTATATGCATATAGAAGGCATTCATCTAATTATTCACTGGCAAATCCTGTTATGGGCAATAAAAAGTATTTAAAGGAAAAGACTCAAAATAATTATTTTAGAAATAATAAAAAAATAAGAAGTCAAATGTTTAAATTTATATCTTCTAATAAAGATTATTTTAAAGAAAAATTCAATAAAACAAATTTGATTTTAATTTATAAAAGAATATTTCTATCTTTTGATAAAAGATTTTTTAGAGGATTAATAAAATCGTTTTTTATTTAATTGAATTGAAAAGATTTTGATTTTTTAAAGCTTGCTTTTGAGTCCAGTCCGAAGTACAAATAACAGAAGCAGGAACTATTTGTTGAATAGGGTATTTTTGAATACAAGCCCAAGAAGAATTTATTAATTCTTGTTTATTTGTTTGTTGTTTTATCGTTTTAACAAGTTTATCTTTTTGTGATTGTTCAATATCCAATTTGTTAATACTTTTCGCTATTTCAGTGAAATAACCATCCAAAAAAGCATCATAAAACATTTCTTTGTCTGTTTCAGTGTAATTAAAAGCGAAAACAGAGTTGCAATTTAATGCAAAAATAAGAATCCAATATTTTATATTTTTCATAGTCCACCTCTTTGAATTTATTATTAGAAAAATAAAGAGCATTTAAATTACACAAACAGCTAATTTTTTAGATAGTTAAAAATTTTTATGCTACAATTTTTGTGTAATTTGGTACAAAAAGAATGGAGAACTAAATGAAAGAACTTTCTTCACTTCAAATTGAAAGATTAAAATACCAACCAAAACTCCCATCATCATTAGCTGGTGGTATTAATAATCTTGCTATGATTGAAGGCAGCAAAACAGAATGTGTAAAAGATGCAGAACAAATTAAAGAATTATTTGCAAACACATACGGAAAACCTGTTGTAACTTTCAAAACAACTTCAACAAAAGAAGCATGTGGAAAAAGAAACATTGGTGTAATCCTATCAGGCGGACAAGCTCCCGGTGGACACAATGTAATTGCGGGTTTATATGATGCTTTAAAACAATCAAATCCTGAAAGTAAACTATACGGTTTCTTAGGAGGCCCCTCAGGTATTATTGAAGGCGATTATATTGAATTTACTCCTGAAAAAATAGATGCATACAGAAATACAGGCGGATTTGATATTATCGGTTCAGGCAGAACAAAATTAGAAACTGAAGAACAATTCCAAAAAGCTTTAAAAGTTTGTAAAGATTTAGGTATAACAGGTGTTGTAATTATTGGTGGTGACGATTCTAATACAAATGCTGCAATGCTTGCTGAATGGTTTGTTAAAAATAATGCAGGTATTCAAGTTATCGGATGTCCTAAAACAATTGATGGCGACTTAAAAAATGATCAAATTGAAATTTCTTTCGGTTTTGATACAGCAACAAAAACATATGCTGAACTGATTGGAAATATTTTAAGAGATGCTAATTCTGCTAAAAAGTATTGGCACTTTATAAAATTAATGGGTAGAAGCGCTACTCACGTTGGTTTAGAAGTTGCACTTCAAACTCAACCAAATATTACTTTAATTTCTGAAGAAGTTGAAGAAAAGAAAATGTCATTAAAACAAATAGTTGATTATATGGCAGATATAGTTGCAAGAAGAGCTGCAATAGGTAAAAATTTCGGTATTGCTTTAATTCCTGAAGGTTTAATTGAGTTTATTCCTGAATTTAAAGCAATGATTGCAAATTTAAATGATACTTTAGCTGTTCTTGAAAATGATTCAACATATAAAAATGCTGATGAAAATACAAAATTTGAAATTATAAAAGGCAAATTAAATTCTGAAGATGCAGCTGTATTTACATCATTACCTGTAATGATTAAACAACAATTATTAATGGACAGAGACCCTCATGGTAATGTTCAAGTTTCTAAAATTGAAACTGAAAAATTGTTAATAGAAATGGTAAGTGCAAGATTATCAGAAATGAAAAAAGCAGGTGAATTCAATGGTAAATTCTCAGCGCAATGTCACTTCTTCGGTTATGAAGGAAGATGTGCATTCCCTTCTAACTTTGATGCTGATTATTGCTATTCATTAGGTTATAATGCATTTGCTTTAATGAAATTTGGTTTAACAGGTTATTTATCATCTGTTAAGAACTTATCAGCTCCTGCATCTGAATGGGTAGCAGGTGGTGTACCATTAACAATGATGATGAATATGGAAAAACGCCATGGTCAATTCAAGCCGGTTATAAAGAAAGCTTTGGTTGAACTTAATGGACCTGTATTTAAAGTATTAGAAGAAAACAGAGAAAAATGGGCTATGGAAGATAAATACATATTCCCGGGTTCAATTCAATACTTTGGACCATCCAGTGTATGTGACATTACAACTGAAACTTTAAGACTTGAAAATGCAGCGAAATTAACTGCTGTATAAAAAGAGTTTATATAAGAAGATACCGCCATTATAATGGCGGTATTTTTTGTGCAAAAAAAAATATCTTAAGTTTTATAATAGATATGAAAATAAATTCTTGTATCTATAATAAATTAATAAAACCTATTAATTTTAATGGTCAAAATTCAGCAAATAAAACTGAATGCAATACTGAGCAACAATCCCAAAGTGTTTTGGGCGCTTATTATCAACCGGTTTCGCTATGTAAAAATGCTGATTTGCAAGCTTTTTGGGATGATATAAAGTACGAGAACCCTGAGAAAGAATATTTTAATCCTGATAGAGGACCTTATATAGCTCCAAATATTGAAGCAATTAGAAAGCTTAGCATACTGGATAATTTATCGCTTCGTCAAAAAAGGGAATTTATAGACTTATTTTGTAAAGAAACAGGGTTTCCTGATTTAGACAAAGTTAAACAAAAAGCGGAAAGTGAGATTGAAAAATCCATTCATTTTCTAGCACAAAAAGAAGATTTTGATGTTAAGTTCATAGGTTATGATAAAAATTCTTCTATCGGTAGAGGTGTGGCTATCCCCGGTAGTGATTGTGATGCTTTATTTATGATAATAGATCCAAAATGGCATGAAGAACCTTGGTACCCAGGAGCTATAAGGTGGCAATTTAAAGATTTTGTTAATCAAAGAGTATTATCTACACACGCATCAGGACTCCCTGAAGTATTATCAGTTTCTTATATAGAAGAAGGGCTCAAGCTAGCTGATGAAGCCTTTCAAAAAGCGGAGTTCTCGTCTGAAGATTTAGAAAGATTTGAAAAGAATTTAACTGATGACACTAATGATTTTGTTAAATCAGCAGAGTTTAATATAAGATTAGCAAGTTTTATACCCAAAGATGATGATAAAAGAACTCAGTATTATAAAAGTGCAATGCTGGTTGAACTGATTCGTGACGGAATAGTCAATGAAAATAATTTTTCGCCTGATTTTATGAGAAAAATAAAAAAATCTCCATTGTTTAGATTCAGTAATCTTATGAAACAAAGGGGCTTAAATAATAAATTAAAAGAAAAACATTTGAAAAGATTGCAATTAATCAAAGATTTTAAATCAATGAGTCTTGATGAGCAATTTAGCATTGTAAGAGATATTATATATTTCTCTTTTATGCAAAAAAATTATGAGCATAAAGAATATTTTGAAAATATAGATTCCAATAATCAAAATGAAATGGGTAATATAACAGAAATGTATTCTCTTATTTTAAATATTTAATCAAATTCCCAATATAGGAAGATTTTCATATATTCCAATTCTTTTATATTTAAACTCTTTATTATCAGTAGCAATCATTTGAGCTAAGAAAGCACCCAAAATTGCCTCTAATTGAGCAACCGGTAACATATTAACAGGTAGTTCCCACATATTATATTTGAGTCTTAGGGTATCTTGCAAAGACTTACAATCAATAGGTGTTCTTTCTCTATATGCATAGCAGTTTCCAAAGAATTTCTTCATATTATCAACATCAAATCTATAGATATCAATACCTTTATCAGATAATTCTTTAAAATATTCACTTCCTCGATTTGAAAATCTTTTTGTCCAATTGTCACGGTTTATCATTTTTTTATCAAAGTTAACAATATCATAGGTTCTTGAATTATATTTCCATTTTGTACTGAGCATTACTTCATTTTCCGGTATTGATACTAAGATAAGAGAATTTTGTTTGCCTGCCCAATTATCAAGGAAATATTTTACATCATTCATTGAAAAGAGTTTATCTAACAAGACAACATGCAAATTCTTATCCAAAACTGCAACCGCAGACTCTGTTGTACTCAAGCCGCCAAGAGATAATCCTATAAACGAAACCTTTGATTCTTTATCTTTTATAATATCCATAAATCAATTCTATAATTTTATGCTACTATTATAAAGTAAATTATTAGTTTAAACAATTTTTTAAATCGGAGATATGGTTATGTTCACTGTTGAAAAAGAAGAGATTTTAAGACGAATAGATAATCTTTCAAAACCTTCTATTCTAGTTATTGGTGATATGGCTATAGATGAAATGGTATACGGAACTACCGACAGAATGAGTAGAGAAGCTCCTGTTTTAATTCTGCGTCATTACAATACAAAAGTTATACTTGGAGCTGCCTCTAATGCTGCTCATAATATTTCATCATTGAATGGCGGAAAAGTCAGTGTTATAGGAACATACGGAAAAGACTATTATGCTCCTATATTATTAAAAGCATTTAAAGATGCAAATGTTAATACGGATTATATGGTTGAAGATGAGACAAGAGCAACTACCGTTAAAACAAGAATTTCAGGTTCTTGTTCTCAATCCGTAACACAGCAAATTGTAAGAATTGATAGAGAAACAATTGATCCTCTTTCAAAAGAAGCAGAAGAAAAAGTAATTGCACAAATGGAAAAAGCAATACCATTACATGATGCTGTTATATTATCAGATTATAATATAGGTCTTTTAACTGAAAATGTTATAAATAAAGCTATAGAATTATGCCATAAATATAATAAAATCATTGTTGTTGACTCTCAAAAAGATTTGGATAGATTTCAAGGTGTTACATCTATGACTCCAAATCAACCTGACAGCGAAAAGTTTGTTGGTTTCTTTATTAAAGATCAAACTACATTAAAAAAAGCAGGAGAAGAAATGCTTGCTAAAACAAATGCTCAATCAGCATTGATAACTCTTGGCGGTGATGGAATGGCATTATTTGAAAAGAACGGAAATTTTGAGAAAATACCTGTTTTCAATAAAACTGATGTATTTGATGTAACAGGCGCAGGTGATACCGTAGTTGCAACTTATACACTTGCAATGGCAGCAGGATTAACTAAAAAGGACGCTGCTATTCTAGGTAATTTAGCCGCAAGTATTGTAATAAGGTATTTTGGCTGTGCTACTACAACAATACCTATTTTAAAAGAAACTTTAAGAAAAATGGATTTTAACAGCTGTAAAATTAATGCTTAGGAGGTTTTATGAATATATTAAAAAAACTAAAATTAACTGATTATGTAATAATTGCCGCTATTGTTATATTAATTATAGTTGGGGCATTTGTTATATTTAAGAAAAAGAATTTTTCAAATCTTCCTATTGAAAAAGAAGTAAAAGTTCAATTTGATGTATTTTTTAGAGGGGTTACAATATCTTCAACAGAAAGTCCTTTTAAACCCGGTGAAGATGCTTTTATAACAATAAGGAATGTTCCGTATACAAAATTAAAAATTGTTGCAATGGATGGTCGTCCGAGAATGACTACAATTCCTGCAAATACAAATGAAGGTTTCAGAATTATAGAAGATGTTTCTATGCCTAATTTGTTTGACTTAATCGTTAAACTCGAAGATACAGCGAAGAAAACTCCTGATGGATTTGTTGTTGGCGGAAATAAACTTAAAATGGGTATTCCTGTTGTCATAGAAGGCGAAAAATACAAATACCAAGGTACTATTTCAAATGTATATGAGGTTGAAGAAAATCAAAATAAATAATGAGAATATTAGAATCAGGAATTTTTAATGTCGTAAACAGCATTTTGGCTTTTATCCAAAGCAGAACAGATAATGTCAGAAAAAACAGCTTTATATTATCTAATATTGATTATTTAATATTGTTTTTCATAATATCAACATTTGTTGTTTCTACTTTTGCTAATACAGAAATGATAGGTGTTATTTCATTTTTTGTTCCTGCACTTGTTATTTTTAAAACAATAATTACAAAAGGAGAAAAGCTTGAGCTTGAACATTGTAATTTTTATTTGTTAGTTTACCTTTTGATTTGCTTAATAACAAACTTTACATCTTTAATGCCGTTTCAAAGCCTGTATGGTTTTATGAAAACGCTTATATATTTTGCTTTCTATTTTGCTTTATGTCAATTTTTAAAAAATAACAAAAAATATATTCCTATGTTGTTCTTTGTAATTGCTTCATTAATAAGTATCGAAAGTGTAATAGGACTTATACAAAACACAATAGGAGTAGAAAATATCTCAACCTGGCAAGATACAAGTTATGTTAATCCAGAAGATGTACTATCAAGAGTATATGGAACTTTAAAACCATATAATCCCAATTTATTTGGCGGATATTTAATAACAGGAATTGCATCAATTTTAGCTGTAATTAGTTTGTTTGTTGAAAAAAGAAAAATAAAATTAGCAACAATAGCAGGTATTTGCTTATTAATAAGTGCTCTTTGTATATTCTTAACGGGTTGTAGAGGTGCTTATCTTGCTTTATTTACAATTATTATTGGTATTGTTATTGCATCATTTCAGATAATTTTTTATGATTTCAATAATGAAAAACTAAAAAAACTATGGAAAACCCTTATTGGATTAGGTTCTATTGGGGCTGTTTTATTTATGTTCCTTAACCATGGCATATTTAACAGATTAATGTCTATATTTATTCTGAGGGGTGATTCTTCAACATCTTTCAGAATGAATGTATATAACTCTGCAATTCAAATGTTTCAAGATAACCCTATTTGCGGAATTGGCGTAGGAAATAAAGTTTTCCGTGAAATATACGGTTTATATATGTTATCAGGCTTTGATGCATTAAGCTGCTATTGTATATTTCTTGAAATGGCAGTGGAAAGCGGAATTTTTGCGCTTTTAGCTTATATCTTATTTATAGGTACATTAATATATTCAGCAGTAAAATGTTTTATAAACTCAAAAGATATAATTACCAAAATATTATTGTTTGTTCCATTAATATCAATTTTAGCGGTGATGGTACATGGTTTATTTGATACTGTATACTTTAGACCCCAAATACAATATCTATTTTGGACAATGGCAGCAATATTAACAGTTATGATTAGGAAAGAAACTACGGTTAAATAAATGAAAATACATGAATATCAAGCAAAAAATTTATTTAAAGAATATGGAATAAAAGTTCCATTTTCTCTATTGTGTGAAAAACGTGAGGATATTGAAAATATAATAAAAGAAATATCCTTACCTTGTGTAATAAAAGCGCAAGTACATTCAGGTGCAAGAGGTAAAGCAGGCGGAGTTAAACTTGCAAAAACATATGATGAAGCAGTTGAAATTGCTAATAATATTTTAGGTATGGAGTTAAAATCTACTCAAGCAGGGCTAAAGAAAGTAAATAAAATTCTAATTGAACAAGGTGTTGATATTGATAAAGAATTATATTTAAGTTTGACCTTTGACAGAAAAAATGAATGTATTACTTTTATTATTTCATCTGAAGGCGGAATGGATATTGAAGAAGTAGCAAAATCTATGCCTGATAAAATATATACTCAACATATAGATGCTAACTTCAATCCCTATGAAACCGTATCAAAACTTGGTTTAGACGAAAATATAACAAACAAAATATGTGATATAGTAAAATCGCTATATAGACTTACAATCGAAAAAGATGCTTCTCTCGTTGAAATTAATCCGTTAGTAATAACAAAACAAAAAGAAGTTATTGCAATAGATGCCAAAATTAATTTTGATGACAATGCATTATTCAGACATGAAGATATATTATTGCTAAAAGATGAATCAGAAGAAAATCCATATGAATTAGAAGCTCAAAAATACGGGTTAAATTACATTAAATTAGATGGCACTATAGGCTGCATGGTAAATGGTGCAGGGCTTGCAATGGCAACAATGGACGTTATTAAACTTGCAGGAAAAGATGCGGCAAATTTCTTAGATGTTGGTGGTGGAGCAAGCAGTGAAAAAATAGAAAAAGCCTTTAAGCTTTTAATATCTGATGAAAATTTAGAAGCTGTTTTTATAAACATTTTTGGCGGAATTTTGAGATGTGATTTTCTTGCAGAAGGTGTCAAGAATGCAATAAAAACACTAAACGTAGAATGTCCTGTAATTGTCAGAATGGAAGGTACAAACAAAGAACAAGGTGCCGAGATATTGAATAATTCAGGATTAAAATTTACAGTAGTAAACGATTTAAATGAAGCAATAGAGGTAATAAAAAGAATATAATGTCTATTTTTGTTAATAAAAATACAAGGCTGATAGTACAAGGTATTACAGGAAAAGAGGGTTCCTTTCATGCACAAAGTTGTCAAGAATACGGAACAAACTTAGTAGGCGGAGTAACACCCAAAAAAGGCGGAACGGAAATTCTTGGTGTTCCAGTATTTAATACTGTAAAAGAAGCTGTTAACGAAGTAAAGCCTAATACAAGTATGATTTTTGTTCCGGCAAGGTTTGCAGCAAACGCTATTATAGAAGCTGCTGAAGCGGGCATAAAGTTAATTGTATGTATTACGGAAGGTATACCTGTATATGATATGATTAACGCCAAAAAGGCTGTAACTATAAATGGTGCAAGATTGATTGGTCCAAATTGTCCTGGGATAATATCTCCTGACGAAGCAAAAGTAGGTATAATGCCATCAAAAATCCATAGAAAGGGTAATGTTGGAGTAATATCAAGAAGCGGTACATTAACATATGAAGCAGTCTATCAATTAACAAAACTTGGAATTGGTCAATCAACTTGTATAGGTATAGGTGGTGACCCGATTATAGGTACAAGTTTTATTGATGTTCTTGAAGCATTTCAGAAAGATGAACAAACTGAGGCTATTTGCATGATAGGAGAAATTGGCGGCAGTGCTGAAGAAGAAGCTGCTGATTATATTAAAACTCACGTTACAAAACCTGTTGTAAGTTTTATAGCAGGTCTAAGTGCTCCTGAGGGTAAAAGAATGGGACACGCCGGTGCGATAATATCAGGCGGAAAAGGAACTGCTTCAAGTAAAATGAAAGCACTAACCTCAAGCGGCGTAACTGTTTGTAAAAACCCTGCAGATTTAGGTATTAGTATTAAAAATATATTAAAATAAATATTAATATATTAGAATAAGGAACGAATATGCTTGCAAAAGATAATACAAGAAAACCTTCTTTAAGTCCCGAAATAACAATAATACTGACCGTATTGATATTTTTAGTTGTTTGTATATTTCTAGATATAAATATTTTACAAGTTGATAAAACAGGGTTTTATAAATCGCCTCAAGCATATGATACCTATGTTTTAAAGAAATATTTTCTTTTTATATATATACCTGTATTGCTTTTTATAATGAGTGTATATACATTTTTAAATAAAAAGGCTCATAATTTAGAAGAATTAGGTAAAATTACATTATATTCATATGGAATTCTAACCGTATTTGCAATAGTAAAGATAATATATATATTAATAATGCCAAGCAAGACCCCAAGTTCAGTATGGTTTTTAATGCCTCCTGCGTTATATGATATTTTAAAAGGGCTCGGGGAAATACATATATTATATTTTCTTTTTGCATTAACTTTTTGTATATTTATTTTTAGTTTTATCTCAAAATTTATGATTAAATTTATACATCCTATTGTGTATATAATAATATACAATGGAGGAATAGCATATTTAATATACGAATTTCTAAAACTATGTATATTTTTAGATGAACTTTTTGATGTTACATTGGGTTAAAGTGTTTGTTAGTAAAAATAATATATAAAGATAAATAGTATAAAATCAAAAATTCTTGGTGCCAAATATCTTCAGATTCAAGACTTCAATAAAGTTTGTGGAGAAATATAATTATTTGGTTATATCAATTATATTTGGAAAATCGTCTAAACTTTGTGCAACAGATTTAATTACATTTTCATATGTTGCAAGTGCATTTGGAACAACGGCTAATTTAGCACCATAGTTTCCTATTATATGTGTTGCCTTAATTGGTATATCATTTTTAGCTTTTAAGGTTTTTACAGGCGAATCAGGAAAATCACGATGTACTGCATCGCAAAACATAGCATAATATTTTACATCATCTGCTTTATCTTCTTTACCTATATATTCTACAAGCCTGTTTGCGGCTTCTCTTGCTTGTTGTTCTTGCCAAGATTCTCCTTGTGGAACAAGAATATAACCCTTTTGAATGCTTTGTATTTCATCTGTACAAAATTTACTGAAGCCATATTGTAAGTATCCAGTTGGATTGTATCTAAAATTATTATTAATCACGTTTACCTCTTTAAATGTTATATATTTATATTTAAAAATCATAAATTGATATTTTGCTAATTTTATTTATAAGTAAAAGTTTTATAATATTAAAGTTGATTAGGAGTTATGGTTAGAGTTTTGATGTTATTATATGTTGCAGTACATTTCAATCTTTTTAGGTATTTGAAGTCGTTTCCCATATTTTCAATAATTAATAAACAAGTGGGCTGTTTGTTTGTCTTTATGCCATAATATAGAGCTTGTCCAATACATTCTGCCCATTTATTTGCGAAATCAACTTCTACTGCTAAATTCTCGGTCAAACAATCAACTCTTGTTTTGTCATCTAATTCATATTCTAATATTCCATTATTCTTATTACACCAAAATTTTTGATATTCAAATTCTTTGTGTAACCTTTTCCCTTCAGCTTTAATTGGGAATATAAATATTAATATAAAAACTGTTAGAACTAATTTTTTCATTTTTATATTTTGAATCTCCAAAAAATAGAAAAACATAACGTATTTTCCCATTTGAAATATATTAGATGAATTTTTAATATAAAATAGTTAGATTAGTCATTACCTAAAGGTCAAATATAATAATATACTCTATATAGTAATAAATAAAAAGGTTATAAAATATAAAATAAGTGGCATTAAAATATTGTTTTAATGGTCTATTAGGAGTTATTATGCAGATAAAATATTTATTTTTATTTTTAGTCACAATAACAGCGTCCTTAGGCGGATTATTATCCGGTTATGATACAGGTGTAATTTCAGGAGCTTTACTTTTTATCAATGAAAGCTGGGATTTAACTGATTATATTCAAGGTATACTTGTAAGTTCAGTATTGATTGGTGCTGTAGTTGGTGCTGCTATAAATGGTATTTTAGCAGATATTTTTGGAAGAAAGAAAATAATAATTGCAACAGCAATAATTTTTATTTTAGGTTCAATATTCTGTGCTATAGCTCCAAATATTTATATATTAATCTTATCAAGAATTTTAGTAGGATTTGCTGTTGGTATAGTTAATTTTGTAGTTCCCTTGTATTTGTCAGAGGTATCACCAAAGAATTTAAGAGGAACAATAGTTTCATTGTATCAATGGGCAATAACCGCAGGAATTTTATTTTCTTATATGATAAATGCTATTTTTGCCAATGCTGTATATAACTGGAGGTGGATGTTATTTGCCGGTGTTGTGCCCGGTATAATTCTTCTAATTGGCATGTTATGTTTAAGTGATACTCCAAGATGGCTTGTTTCTAAAGGTAAATATGAAGAAGCAAAGAAAGTTTTTAATAAAATAGAACCTGATATAGACGCTGATAAAGAAATAGAAGAGATAAAGTCAACAATAACTCCATATAAAACAGCGAAGAAATTCCATTTTAAGAAATGGATGATAATGCCTTTTGTTGCAGGTATCGGTATAATGTTTGCCCAAATTTGTACGGGTATTAATACAATAATATATTATGCTCCTACGATATTTAAAATTGCAGGTTTTGACTCAAATCTTAATGCAATATATGCAACAACGGGTATTGGAGTTGTGAATTTCTTAATGACAATAGTTGCTATATTTTTAACAGATAGAGCCGGAAGAAAACCCTTGTTGTATATAGGTTTAACAGGCGTGATGTTAAGTTTAATATTTTTAGGTTGTGCATTTAGATTTGAAGAAATGCTGGGTGATAACTTAAAATGGATTGCAGTTGGTAGCTTAGTTTCATATATAGTATGTTTTGCATTCAGTTTAGGACCTATTGGTTGGATAATAGTATCTGAAGTTTTTCCCTTGCAAATAAGAGGTTTAGCAATGAGTATTTGTACTCTTTCAAACTTTGCTTTTAATTTCTTTGTTGTTGCAAGTTTTCCTGTGCTTCTTAACAGAATTGGCGGGGATTTAACATTTTGGATGTTTGGTTTTGTTTCTTTTTTATGTATAATTTTTGTTTATTTCTTTATTCCGGAAACAAAAGGTATTTCACTTGAAACAATTGAAGATAATTGGTTAAATAATGTAAAACCTAGAGATTTTTAATTGTAATAATTAATAAAAGTTAAATCCTGAAATCATTTCAGGATTTAACTTAATAATCTTTAATATAATTAAATTAATCTAATGTTTTTTAATTTTTAATCTTCTTAGTTTTTTTTGTTTTAGTTGTACCGTTTATTCCTGTAGAATCTTTAGATTCTGTCATTTCTGTTGTTGAATCCATAGTTTTTTCTTCCGGTAGAATGTTTTCATCCGGTTGTGCCATTTCGTTTTCTACCTTTGTTGTTGGAATGGATTGATCTAATGTTTTTGGTTCATTATTTGTATTTGGTGCAACTGTTTCATTATTAATCTGTTGTATTTGAGCTTCTGATTCAATAGGCTGTGTTGTTTTGTTTTCTAATGTTGTAGTTGGTATTGGTTGATCTAATGTTTGGGTTTCATTATTAATTTGTTTCATTTGAGCTTCTGATTCAACCTGTTGTGTCGGTTTTTTGTCTAACGTTGTAGTTGGTATTGGTTGTTCTAATGTTTTTGTATCCATAGTTGTTGTATCAGGAGAAACTTTTTCAATTGCCTGTGTTTCTTCCATTACAGGAGATGTTGTTTCATTTTTTACAGGTGTCATTGCTTCTTCTGTATTCACTGTTGGAGTTTGTTCTTGCATTGTTTGTTGAACTTCTGTTTCTCTTGCTGTTTCAATTAAATCAGAAAGTTCCATTTCTGCTGCAAAGCAATAATTAGCAGTGAACATACAAATTGATAAGATTGTAAATAATTTCCTCATTGTTCCTCCTTTTTGTGTTCTTCTTATTGTTTTCCTATTATTTATTATTAAAAAAGTAAAAAAAGTTGTATACTCCTATTGGATAATTCCATATTGGTGTTTTAAATTAATAATTTTATTAATTGATTCATCTATTTTATCTTGGTTTATATAGCCTTCTTTTACTGATTTTCCAATGTCATCTATTAAATTAATAATTTCTTTTGTTGTATCTCTGAAAATAAACATATTTACACCAGCATTTATTGCTTTAGTACAAGCTTCAATTCTTGAAAGCCCTTTTATACCGTTCATTTCCATATCATCTGTAATTATCACTCCATTAAATCCGAGTTCTTTAATTAATAGGTCAGTTATAATTTTTTTTGATACAGATGCCGGTGTCATTTCATCTTCAAGTGCGGGATATAAAACGTGTGCTGCCATTATTGCGGGTATACCTATTTTAATGGCTTCTTTAAACGGTCTTATATGATTTTCTTCTAAATCTTTAATGTGTAAATTTATTATTGGCAGAGTCTTATGTGAGTCTGCACTTGCAGCCCCATGTCCTGGAAAGTGTTTGCCTACTGTTATAATTTTATATTTTTTATATTCCTTTATAACTACTTTTGCCGCTGTAATTACTTCATCAGGATTGTTTGAAAATGCTCTTTCTCCAATAATCGGATTATCATTATTTGTATTTACATCAAGAACCGGAGCAAAATTCATATTAATTCCATAGCTTTTGAGTTCAAGCGCTATTTCTTTTGTTTGATTCTGCAAATAAGAAAGCCCCATTTCATATGCCGGTCTTGCACTTAGATATTTTTTCCCTTTATGGATTTTTTCCGTTCTTTCAACTCTTCCGCCTTCTTGGTCAATGCTATAAAACATTGGTATTGTTGCATTTTTCGTAAGGTCTGAAATTAAATCTTTAAATTGCTTTTCACTTTCAATATTGTGAGAGAAAAATATGACTCCGCCGAGCCCTTGCGTAAGAAGCTCTGTAAATTGTTTATTTGAGGTATAGTTTTTTCCTGTGAAACCTGTAATAAACATTTGTGATATTTTTTGTTTTAGAGTTAAGTTATTTATATCCATTTTTATCTCTTGATTTTATATATTCTGAATTCAGAAGGCTCAAGTTTATCTATCTCAATTGTTTTTATATTATCTGAATTGTAATGCTCGATAAAATCTTGTTTATCTTCTTCATATATGAATTCAGAAGCAAGAACAAAATCACCCGGAATTTCAATTTTTTTGTTTTCAATTGCGTTATTTGTTTTTATTGAGTACTCCATAATTCCTTCTGAATTTTGTTTTAATATTTTTTCATTTGAAGGAAGATAATTTGCTGCTATTATGAAACATTCTTTAACTGTTTCTTTTGATATCATCCAACTTATGAATCCATTTTTATTTTGATTGATAATTTGAGCTTCACCATCAACAGTCAGCTCATTATTAATGGCTAATCTTCTTATTGCATCAAATTTATGATAAAAATCTTCATCGTGTTCACGTATTAAAGATACTTCTTCTTGTATAGTTGCTTCAATTCCGTCTTTAGAAAAAGACTCATCTCCATCAACGTACATAACAGGACGTTTTGCTAGTTTACCTCCGGGAAGAAACTTAAACTTAAACCATTTAAATAAAGCTTCTTCTTTATCCATTAAACCTAAATATCTGTTAACCGTTCTAAATTCTCCATCTTGATTATTATATGTTTTTATTATGGATAAAAGAGAATTTTTTGTTACAGTAGCATTATAATCTTGAAGTTCTCTATTGTTGTTAATTACTTCAGTTGGAATTTTTTCATAATCTGTTTTTGTATCATTCCCCCAAAGCAGGTCGAAATTCATATCCTGATGATATTCTTTAAAGTAAGAGTTCCACAATCTATACTCTGCAATTGTTGCAAAGTATGGTGTTTCTTTTTTCATTATTTCGTTGATTTTTTTGAGTAAGAATCTTGGTGCTCTATAACTTATAGGTCTTAAATCTTTTTCACTCATTTCGTCAACAACAAAATCTGTATGTGAAATTCTGAATCCGTCAAAATTGTAATCTTGTTGTAATTTTTGTAATTGTTCCAAATAAAAATTAATTACAGGAAGATTATAGTCTCCGTTTTCAAGATATACAAAATAAAAAGGTGTCTGACAGTCTGATTCTGCAAACTTGGAAACATCATCACCTTTTTGATTATAATGTCTAAACATTGGGTAAGAACCACATTCTGCCATTCTTTCAAAAATAGGTATCCCGCTTGAACACCAAGCCCCGTCAGGAAGAGTCCAAAGACCTTCTTCTATTAATGCATTAATAATTTCACCACGTTTTGTTATATCTTTATCTTTTTTTAGTTTATTAGGTTTTACACCTTCAATTTTAGCAACTATATTTGTTACTCTTTTTTGGAGCTTTTTTTGTTCTTCTTTCTTTGTCATAAAGTTTGAAAGTTCTTTACGTTTAGACTCAAGTTCTTCGGTAAATCGCTTATAAATCGGCATAAATTCCGGAGCCAAATCTACTGAACCGCTTTTAAGAGTTGTTTTATAAATATTTCTTACAATAGTTACATCATCTTCATCAAATTCTTGTGATAATTTTATTGCTACAAAGTTTAATGCTTTTGAAATTTCTTCAGTTAAAAATTTAACATCGACCCATCTTGCAATTTCAGGGTGAACCATAACTGTTTTAGAATATCTTCCGCATTGTGGAAATACATCATATATAACAGGGTGTCCTGCCAGCTGTGCTAATGCTATAAAAGTTTGTATTTGTTCTTTAGCACTTATGCCTTGTTCTATTAAACCTTTATCTGTAAGACGTTCACTTACTTCCTCGGTACTTGCGGATAAATAAGCATTACCAAAGTCACGAGGCTGAAAAGGTACAAGATATATTGTTGTTGATAATATATTATATTTGGGGTTTCCTGATGGAAGTATTACTATTTGCCGAAGCCAATCAATAAATTTTGCGGGAGAAGAATCTTTTGCTCCGTCACCAAGAGCTGCAAGGTTTATAAGTTTTATATCGTGCTGTTCTTGTTTTATCCAATCCGCATCAGCATATCCAAAACGTTTTACTGCACTAATTTCATTATTTGCTATTTTAAGTTTTCCGTTTGTAATGGTTGAATTTAGTTCTAATTTCTTTTCAAGGCAAAAAATAACTTCTGAACTTGTAAGTTCATTAAGTGCTTTTGCTTGAGAATATGGAAGATATCCGTATTTTTCTATTTCGTCAGATAATTCTTTTTGTCTTTTAGCAGAGATAATTTCTTTTGAGTATATTTCTTTTATTTTTGAGTATAGATTGTTAAATATTTCAGATTTATCAACCTCTTGTTTTTTGAAAAGAAAATCTAACATAATTACACCTCATACAACCTTGTAACACAATTCCCACCCCTTATTCCAATATAGTATTATTTTTTCATTAAAGCAAGGTTTCTTATAAAAAAGTAACGGTTCTATGTACTTCATTGTGCATGAGTTTAAATAAGCTATATGTTTCAATAAAATAAAAAAAGGGAATATAAACAAAATATTACTTTTATAAAAATAGGAAAATTTTATGACTGACGAGAATAAAGAAAATAATCAAGAAGAAAATCATAATAACGATGAAGAAAAGAAAAGTTGTTGGAAGAATTTATTTGGAATAAACCAAACCTATAAGCTAGACATAGTATATATTCCAATTTTAGAAAGTATGTTATATATTATATTTTTCATATATTATCCCTCTCAGTATTTTAGTGTAAATTGTAGTAGTGAAAAAATTGTTATATCTATAAGTCTTTTAGGGTGGATAATATATAGATTATCTTCGCGTCCTGTATATAAACCAATTATTTTAAAAAATAGAATATACATATCCTTTATTTTTTCTTTAATAGTTACATTATTTGATAATATTTATAATATAGAATATCTAATCAATATTGAGAGAGATCCAGTATATGCTATTTTGCTTAAGTTTTTCGAAATCTTAACTCTTTCACTTTGCGTAACCTATTTTATAGATTTTTGTTTTAGTTTTATATTTTTAATATTAAAAAAAATAAAAAGAGGCAAATAAATGAATATTTTAAAATAAAAAAGGAGACAATTAAGGCTCCTTTTAAATGGTCGGGATGACACGATTCGCACAACAAACAAGGCGAAGAATGAGCCGTAGTTTGATGGGTCAGG
>CALUQL010000007.1 GCA_944322895.1 Candidatus Gastranaerophilales bacterium | reverse complement strand
AATCTTGCGAGTGCTATTTGTTTACATTTCTCGGGTGTAAATTGAATTTGATTAGACAGGGAATTCATCTTCAATCTCCTTAATATAATCCAAGGCTATATTATATCTTTTGCCTTGTTTATCCACACAGGTTGCAAAATCTACATCACCATCGGCAAACTTATTTTTCCAAATACAAATTAATAGACCAATTTCTTGTGTCTTCAAATTAAAAATTCTTGTTCCATATAATTGATAGTCTTTCTCTGTCAATGTATGCTCCTTTTGTTTGCATTGACATTAATCGCTCTCTTTTTGAAAAACATCAAGTGTCTTGTCTCAATCTCAGAGACATTTCGACACATATCAAACCAGAAGCAATTCAAACCGGACAATTTTAGCACTAAAAGTATCAGGGTTGAAATTCAAATACCCTGCGAGATAGCTGCCAAATTAAATTTAATATTCCAAAATATTAGTGAAATTTAGTGCAAAAATTGAGACATAAGTGCAAGAAAAGACCCCCAAATCTCAATACTATAAATTAGCCTCAAACTCCCAACAACTTTGCTCTTTTGGCTATAAATACCTATCCAAAATGTCCTGTTAAACTATATTAATGATTATAGAAAAATGTATCAAAAAAATTATCAATATACATATAATAATGATTAAAATAAATGGCGGAAAGGGTGGGATTCGAACCCACGGCAGAGTTTCCCCTGCACAAACGTTCCAGGTTTGCACCTTAAACCACTCGGACACCTCTCCTTAGTATTATCTTGATTTTCAAATTGCTATATATATTGTGCTATTTATTATTTATATCAAACATAAATACCATAGTCAATTAGTTGTGTTTTTATTTTTTTACATTATTGTTTCTTTAGTTTTTCTATTTGTTTCGCTATTGTAGTAAGTATATCAAGTTCAGAATCCGAAAGTTTGTTTGTTATCTTCATAAAATTTTTTTTTGATTGTGATATTGTTTTATCTTGTTGAATATCATCCGCAAAATCTTTTAAAGTAATGTCCAATGCTTCTAAAATTTTTACAAAATTTTCAAATTTAGGATAATGTATACCAGTCTCAATTTTAGATATTTGTTTTTCTGAAACTCCAACTTTTTCTGCCAAAAAAAGCTGTGTTACACCTTTTTTTTGTCTAAATCTTTTTATTGTTCTACCAATTATAACTTTTGAATTATTCATAATACCACCATAATAAAACACTACTTAATATGTTAATTTCTAAAACGTTCAAATAGAACATATTACAACGCATTAAATAAAATATAATATACAACGTTGAAATACTCGTTTAACTATATGTATTTTATTTGATTTATAATAAAAACTATGAAAAAGAACCTTTTATTATGTATTTTTATTATTACAATTATTTTATCATTTTGTCATAGGCAATTGTACAATAAACATAAAGTATATAAGGTTAAATCACCTGATACTATTTATGTTGATTATAATAGAAATTATATTTTAGATGAAAATCAACCATTACTTATAAATGATGTATATTTTATAAAATCAAACTCAGATCTTAATCAATATCCAATTTTAAAAAGATTGACCAATATTGAAAAATTATTTCTTGAGCTAAAGACACTTGATTTTGCAAAGAAAAATTTAGAAAACAAGTTTGTTGTTATAAAAAATAATAAAATTTATATTAATAATAAAAAATATTCACAGATGCTACTTGATGAAAACTTAGTATTTGACAAGAATGAAGAAACTCAAAAAAGCTTGATTGAAAGTTTAAATAAATTCAATCTCAAAGAATATTTTGTTTACAATATAAAAACAAAAAAATTTCAAAGTTTAGAACAAGCCAGTAATATAATTCTTGACGACTATAAACTTATCCATGTTTCTCAATTGGAAAAATTTGGTTATAAAAAAATATCTATTAATAATATAGGTATTATTTCCTCTAATAATAAAAAAAATATAAATTTAAATAATAAATTATCATATCTTAAAAAATATAATATAGAGATATTCTTTCAAGATTTAAATACTATCTATAAACCAAATTTAAAATGTAATTCTTTAGCTTGTTTAACATTAAAAAGAGAAATCGACAATGCTAAATATTCTATTGATTTTGCAATATATGGAATGAATAATCAACCTGAAATATTTAATTCTCTTTTAAACGCCCAGAAAAGAGGAGTTAAAATAAGATGGATTAGTGATTTTGACAAAAAAGCTTCAACAACATATCCAGACATTTATAAACTTAAGAGATATTTAAAGAATTTTCGTACGGATGAGGAATATGAAAAGAATAATTCATCTGCAATAATGCATAATAAATTTTTCATTTTTGATAAAAGTAAAGTTTGGACTGGCTCTTCGAATTTGACAAGTACAGATATGACTGGTTTTAATGCAAATTATTCAATTTTAATAAAATCAAAAGAAGCAGCAGATATTTTTACCAGAGAATTTAATCAAATGTATAATGGTCAATTCCATACAAAAAAAATTCGAAGTAATAAACAAAATGTGTCATTTAATAATGACATTATGATGAAAATCCTTTTTTCTCCTCAAGATAATATAATAGAAAATGAAATAATTCCCATCATATTAAATGCAAAAAAATATATTTACATTCCTATATTTTTTATTACACATCAGAATATTAAAAATGCACTTATTAAAGCACATAATAATGGAGTAGAAATAAAAATCATTAATGATGCAACAAATGCACATTCAAAATACTCTATACACAAAGACTTACGAAAGGCAGGTATAAAAGTAAAAACTGAAAACTATGCAGGGAAAATGCATATGAAAGCTATGTTTATTGATGATAAGATAAGTATCATTGGTTCGATGAATCTAACAAAAAGTGCGAATATTAAAAATGATGAGAATGTTTTAATTATTTATGATGGGGAAATTACTCAGTATTTCAAAGAAACATTTCTGTATCTATGGGATAAAATTCCAAACAAATATGGATACTTTGATCCAAGGGCAGAATCCTTTGAATCAATTGGTTCTTGCTATGACGGTATTGATAACAATTTTGATAATAAAATTGATGAACAAGATGTTGGTTGTTTTCAAAAAATTTAAACATTCTTAGGTACGTATTTTTTATAATCTTTCTTCTTGGATTTCTTTTGTTTAGATTTTTCTTTCCCAAATTTATCAGGATTTTTCAGGATTGTTTTCTTAAATTCTATATCAGAGTCTTTGGTGCCAACTAACATAGAAAGTATAAACATTGTATTCCTTCGCATTGAATCATAACCAATTGTTAGCCTTGCATATTCAGGACCTATACTAACAAGTATTCTGTTTTCTTGGAATAGATCATCATTTTTGTAATCACTATTCATCGCTAGTGAAGCCATATAACCTACTGTTAAATACTTACATACTTTTAAACTCTCAATTAAGACTAGATTTGAACGACCATATCTATATCTATCAAAATAAAACGGAGATTGTCCTGCAGAAGCAGTTTGATAGTACATTAAAGCTTGATTCCAAGGTCCTACTTTTGTATTTAATGAAGGACCAACTCTGAATAAACCAACAGTATCGCCTGATGTATATACGGCAGCAGATGTCTGTGCAACCAACCCAAGATTCAAACTTATATTGCCTTCTTCATTTTCATATTTATAAATTGGTTTATATGTTTGAGTCATCCATCTAAAACGACCTTCAGCGTCTCCCCAATCTACATTTTTTCTGTTATCAATAAATACTCCAGCTGAGTACATCTGTGAAAAACGCAAATTTAAATCTTTTACAAAATCTGTTCTGGAATATGTAAGTTGTCCTGAATATTTCGGCATTCTATAACCTAAAAACCATTCATTTTGGTTTGTAAATCTAGAATAATTTAATTGTAAACCAGGCGCAAGTTTATGTCTTCCTCGAATAAGCAGTTCGTCTTTTGATGTTCCATATGCTACTTCAGTCATATTATACTGATTTCTAAAACGAGCTATACCACCAATCCCTAATTTGTCATTTTTATATGTTAATATTGGTGCTAATTTTAGTGTTGACCCACCTGGAACATTTAATACTACAGCAGGACCAATATGTGATCCTAACATACTTTGTGAGCCAATTTCTGGGAAATTACTTTCTATATTTGAATGAGTTTTATTTGTTACTATCTTTACTGATGGTACTTTTGCTATTTTATGGTTTTTTAAATATAAATCAGCATTTTGTATAGTAATTACTTCGTGATCGTCTTTTGAATCTATAATAATTTTATTTGCTTTTAATTTATATACACCTTTCGCTTCAGCACTCATTTTACTTGGTCTTTGTTGAAATAGCCTACTTTGATCTACATATGATGCAAAAGATCTAGCGCCTAAACTTAATACTTCATCTTTTAAAATTTTTGCTACACCATCATTTTCTTCGATTCTATCGGAAAATATCAGAGCCTCTTTTGCTGACAAATGAATATCTTCCAACCTGGTTATGGGATTTTCAACATAACCACTTGGCATACTCAAATCGATTCTTATAAAGTCACCTTCAGTAACAGACTCTTGCGTAGTTAAAACAACATTTTCACTTGCTTTTAAAATATTTTTGTCATAATTAAAAATTATTTTATTTGCAGTTAAAGTCATATTTTGCATTTTAAACACGACTTTTGTATTTCCTACTGCTTCAACTTCATATCTATCAGGGAAATACTCCATATAATCAGCCGTTAACTCTATTTCCGGTTCTTTTTTTTGTATATTCTCCTTTTTTTCTATTTTCTTCTTTCGAAGAGGAAATAATTCGTCAAAAAAAGACTTATTTTCATCCTTTTGTTTTAACTTATTTAATTCTTTTTGTTTTTCTCGTTCTTCTTTTTTTAATTCTTTTTCAAGCTCAACTTTTGTTAAGCTTTTTTTTGGTTTTGAAATGAAAGCATCTTCAGGAATATCAGATATACTATTTTCTTCCAAGTCATTTTTTATGACATTATTTATGTCCTGAACCATATCTTTTTCTATAGTCTTTGCTGATTCTTGTTTTTGCTCAATTTCTTTATTAGTAGCTTCTTTTTGTTTTTTCGCCTTACGTTCCTGCTTTTTCTTCTTTATTATATTTACAATCGAATCTTGATTTTCTGGCATTTCCTCATTATCAATATAAGTAGGATTTAAAGATGAATAAAAAGGATCTATTCCAAGTTCAGGATAATAATCTACAGATAAAGCAGAATTCACAGATATTGAAAATATTATTAATATTATAAAAAGAATGTTTTTATTCACTTTTCATTACCTTATAAATAATTATTGGGATTTTGAGGTTTACCATTTATACGAACTTCAAAATGTAAATGTGGACCTGTAGAATAACCTGTTGTACCAACAAGACCTATAGTTTGACCTCTGACAACATTTTGACCTACGCTAACTTTTTGTTGTGACATATGTGCATATAAAGTCGTAGTTGGTGCACCAGTACAAGAACCGTGGTCTAGAATTACAACTTTACCATATCCGCCATACCAACCGGAGTAAATTACTTTACCTGAGTTTGCAGCTTTGATTGGAGTTCCATATGGCACACCATAATCAATACCTGTATGGAATATTTTTGATTTAAATATTGGATGAGTTCTCCATCCAAATGGAGAGGTAACTCTACCTGCAACAGGAAGTATAAATCCACTAGAAACATTAACACCACTATTTTTTGTTGTTTTTGAGATCATTGATGTCAAATTTGCAGATTGTCTCATCAATTCACGTTCAGAACGTTCATAAGCTCTCTTATCTTTCTGGATTTTTTCTATCATCGATTTATTTTGACGAATAGTAACTTTGATGTTTGAATTTTCTCTGTCAATATCGCGTATAATTCTTGATAGTTGCCTTCTTTCGAGTTCTAAACGTTGTTTTAAAAGTGCAATTTTTTTAGCTTCTGATCTTAATTGTTGCATTTTTTTCTTATCAGACTGAATTATAAGATTTTGATAATAAATTCTATCCAAAAACTGACTTATACTATTTGTTGATATTAACAAATCTAAAATAAGTGTATGTTTGGTTTTATATATACATCTAATTCTTTCAGCAGAAGCATTTTGTCTTTTATTATACTGAGCAAGACAAGAATTTAATTCATCTTGAAGATTAGATATTGTTGTCTGTTTTTCGCTGTATTCTTCTTTTGATTGCTTCAATTCTCTTTGATTTTTTTCTAATTTTTGTTGGTTTCGACTTAGTTTATTTGCCTCTTGTCTTTCAAGCCTTGCAAGTGATCTTATTTTATTTTTTATTTCTATTCTTTTTTGTTCAACTCTTTTTATTTGCTGAGCATTATTTGCATACGAACAATCTGCAACACAAACAAATGTCACAAAAGCTAAAAATATAGAAACTAATAAAACTCGCTTACTAATATGCATTTTCGCCCATCAATTATTAAAACAACAAGAAAATCAATCCAGCCCCAAAGAACCAAGCAACTAAACATACTAACAATACTAATAATATGGCTTTTCGATTTCTTCTAAAAAATTCCATTCTATATCCCCAATTTATAATTACCTATTATAATTTTACCCTAAAAATCAAATGAAACAAATTTATTAAGGGCTTTTTAACAATAAATTTTCAATACTTCTTTTTCAGTAACAATTATATCCGCTTTAATGTCATGCTTATCAGGATAAATAGTTGAATATAATAAATCTGAATATATGGGTATAATTTTTTTTGCAGTTGTAATGACTGAAGAAAGAAATTTATCATAATATCCTTTACCATATCCAATCCTATATCCATTTATATCAGCAGCTACTGCAGGTATTATAATCAAATCAATATTTTGAAACGAATCAATTTTATTCCCACAAGGTTCTAATATTCCAAAACTTCCTTTTTTTAATTCAGATTCACAATAAGAACAGACTTCTAATTCTTTATCATTGACTCTTGGTAAAAACCAATGTTTAGAGTTATCATATAAACATGCCTGAAGCTGAACCTCAAATTTTAATGGATAATAGCACATTATATTCTTAGCATCTTTATATTCATCTAAAGAAAAAAGATTAGCTAAAATCTTATTACTAAGTTCCTCAGTACATAATTTTGTTCTTTTCTCCATAGAGATTTTTCTAAGATAGCTTTTCATATCTATATTAGAACACAAAAAGAGGACTTTATAAAAAGTCCTCTTCTTGTTATTTAAGAAAATTAATTATTTGATATTTGAGAAAGTCCAAGCATCAGAAGCCGGAGCTGTTGCCGCTTGATACTCTTGTCCTGAAATACCACCCTCATCAGCACCATGAGCTATTGGTTTATATAATCTGTTATAATATTCAACAACCATTCTGTCTGAATTGAAATAAGCATCTGCTGTTCTGATTGCTTGTCTCATCATTGTAGCCCATTTTACTTTATCATTATAGTATGTTGGAATAATTTGGTCTTCAATTATGCTCATCATACATTCATAGTCTTTTTTATGTCTTTCTTCCCAAGGAATATTATCATCCAAACCAGGATATTCTATTGTATAACCGTTAATTCCAGGGAATGTACCTTCTACTGTCCAACCATCAAATGTTGATAAGTGAAGTGCACCGTTTGCATTAGCTGACATACCTGAAGTTCCTGATGCTTCAAACGGTCTTAAAGGTGTATTTAACCAAATATCAGAAGCTCTTTTCAATTTTCCACTTAGATCCAGTTCATAACCGGTAAGTACAACAACATTTTTCATTGAATAAGAACTTCTTAAAATTTTGTTGAACATTTCTTTACCGATAACATCATCAGGATGGAATTTACCAGCGAAAATTAATTGAACTTTATTTTCATTTAATAGCTTAAGTATTCTATTTTCATCCATGAAAATTAACCAAGCACGTTTATAGTCAGCAAATCTTCTTGCCCAAGTAATTGTTAATACGTTTGGATCAAGTCTTTTACCAACTGTATTTGCAATAAAGTCAAATACTTCTTTTTTCATTTCTTTCTTTGCTTCAAGTAAAGCTTCAAGATTATCAGTTTTCATTCTGTCATCTTGCCAGTAATGAAGATTTACGGCATTTGTAATAGCTCTAATAGGACATCTTCCGTCTACCCAATTCCACATTTTGTTTGAAACCAAACCGTGTAACTGAGATACAGCGTTAGCCAATCTTGACATTCTCAATGCTGCTACGGTTAAAGAGAATTGTTCGCCACCAAGTTTAACAGCTTCTTCTCTAGAACGACCAGCAAAGAATCCACCTTTTAATAAATTATCTACCCAATGAACTTCATTACCTGCAGAAACAGGTGTATGAGTAGTAAATACAACTTTTTCTTTTACTTTTGCTAAATCGCCGTTGTATTGATTTAACAATTCAAAAGCAGCAGGAAGGGCATGCCCCTCATTTAAATGAACACAATCAAAATTGTATCCAACTTTTTGTAATAATCTAATACCACCAATACCTAAAACAGTTTCTTGGGCAATTCTTATTTTTTCATTTCCATCATATAATTTGTGTGATATTGATCTTGCCCATTCTGAGTTTTCTTCAATATCTGTAGTTAAATAATAAACAGGACAAGTATCAAAGATACCAGGTTCTAGTTTATAAGCTTTAACTTTTACTTTTTCACCATAAACTTCAACTTCAACAGATTCGTTTATGTCTGTTAAGAAATCACAATGTTTTCTGATATAAGCAACTTCTACGTTACCATCTTCCCCAATTCTTTGGTTGTAATAACCGTATGACCAAAACATTGTCACACCAACCATTGGCATTTGAAGATAACCTGCAGACAACATATGAGAGCCTGCTAAAAATCCTAAACCGCCAGAATATGTTGCTATTGATTGGTCAATTGCGATTTCCATCGAAAAATATGCTACATTTGGTAGTCCCATTGGTTCTCCTTTATCTTCTGAACATTTATTTACCATCTTCTAACTTATATCAACAAGATAACAAAAAAGCAACTTTTTCTCTACAAGTTTTTTACATTTTAAACGTATATTCTTCAAGATTATTGTTTTTATTGGTTTTGTTTAATATAATCAGTTTAAAATATAAAAGGAAAAAATAATGAAATTAGCTGTTTTTGATTTTGACTCTACTTTAATGCAAGGAGAAACTTTAGAATTCATTGCTCGTGAATATAATTTGGAAGCATTAATGAAACAAATCACAACTGAGGCAATGGAAGGGAAAATCGATTTTTTTGAAAGTCTTGTTAAAAGAGTTTCTTTATTAAAAGGTGCAAAAGAAGATAAAGTTATTCAAATATGTAAAAACTTGCCATATACGAATGGAGCAAAAGAAACAATTACAGAATTACATAAAATGAATTATAAAGTAGTATGCTTTTCAGGAGGTTATGAAACAGCTACAATTCCTGCACAAAATCATTTGGGCTTTGATGCTCAGTTTGCCAATATATTACACTTTAAAAATGGAGAAATGACAGGTCTTCTAGGCGGTGAAATGATGTTTTCGGACAGCAAAGGAAAAATGTTAAAAAGACTTCAATCTCTTTTAAATATATCTGAAACTGACACGCTTGTTGTAGGGGATGGAGCTAACGATTTAAGCATGTTTCAATATGCATCTAAAAAAGTTGCATTCTGCGCAAAACCAATTCTAAAAGAAAATGCAAATGTTATAATAGATAAAAATAATCTAAGTGAATTATTAAATTACCTATAAGAAATTATAAAGTCACTATCAATTGACAGCTAAACCAGTTTCTAGTAACGAACAAAGAATACTGTACAAAGAACAAAGAACATCATTTCTTACTTCTTTATTTTCGTCACCTGATATTTTTAAAAGATACTCACTTTGAAAATTAAAAGCATCTATTTCAATCATCGATGAAAGATATTCTTCATAACTTGACTCATCTGTTCTTCCTATTCCTTGTAAGCCATTTATTTCATCTGGCAAAAGATTATTTCTTACAGATAAAAATCTTGTATCATCAGGTAATATTGAGAACTTAATTGTGGTATCTTTATCCAGTATCTTTTGGGGTTTATAGTTTAAAGCATAACTGAAATCACTCATATCTATTTGAGGAGGTACAAAATCAGGTTCGATTTCTTGTATTTCTTTGCTTAGACTAATTATTTCCAGAGACGTCTCATAAACTTGTTTCTTTTTCTCATTATGTGCGTCTTTATATATTTGATAACATTCATCGGTTGATGCCATCAAATGTGATTGAACAAAATGTCTTAATTCATGTGCAAATACACTGCGTAAATATAGTTCTTTCTCGTCATCTGTAAGTTTGACGGCTTGCGCGTCAGGTACATCTTCTTTTATTTTTCCTAAAAGTATATCTGTATCTTCACCAAATGTAACATTCCAAAAAACCTCACTAATAGAAGCATTTTCATCTTTTTGACAGATAAGAAAATAATCATTATCAATTATTTTCTTGTTAATCTTTAACACATTATCATTAAAAGAATATGAAGCTTGAGTTTGACTTGATTCTTCAGCATCACTGAATAATATTTCCGGTTTTTTAAATCTTATTTCATTTAATACCGGATTGCTTTTTGTTATAGTTTTTATGACATCAGAATATACTTCATCAAATATATGACGTATTTTTTGTTCACTAAAACGATTGCCAATTTCTTCACAAGCATGACTATCAGATTTTTCCACTTTACTTTTTTGAAAAGTATCAGCAGTTAAAGCATTTTTAGATACTCCAAATTGTGTTGCTGGTTTTACATTATTCAATAATGGATTTAAATAATTCTGATATCTTATTAATCCTGTATTTATGTTCATACACAACATTCCCTATCATATAAAAACAATTAATTTTGTAAAATTGATTAACCTTACAATTAAATTAATTAATAGGAAATGGAAAGAATATAGAAGTGACTGTCTTCATCAACAATTGCCCAACGTAAAACATCAAAACCTAATTTTTCCAGTTCCGCTTCAATATACTCACTTGTTGTTTTATGAGGCTTTTTGATTTTTACAGTTTTTGTTGTAATCATTATTCTACCGTTACTGATTTTGCAAGATTTCTTGGCTGGTCAACATCTTTACCTAAAAACTCAGCAATATAATATGCCAATAATTGCAATGGTACACAAGTTATTGCCGGCGATAATATTTCGCTTACATGCGGAATTCGAAGCACAATATCAAACAAAGCATCGATATTACTATCTGTTGATGATGTTAAAGCAATTAGTTTCGCATTTCTTGCTTTTGCTTCTTCACTGTTAGAAAGTATTTTCTCATATGTGATATTTCCTGGAATCAATATAGACAATACAGGCATGGTTTCATCAAGCATTGCAATTGGTCCATGCTTAAGTTCACCAGCAGCATAACCTGTAGCATTAATATAGCTTATTTCCTTTAATTTTAATGCACCTTCATATGCCGTAGCTAGATTAACTCCTCTAGCGATGTATATAAAATTTTTGTATGAAGAGAATCTTCTGGCACATTCTTGTATTTCAGACGTATTGGATAATACTTCTTCAATTTTTGTCGGTAGTTGTATTAATTCATGCTTTAAATTTTTCAAATATGAATTATCTAAAGAACCTTTAATTTCTGCCAGATGAATTGCCAATAAATAGAATGAGATTAATTGAGCCGTATACGACTTTGTAGCTGCAACACTAACTTCTATACCAGCATTTACTGGAATTAAACTATCGGCCAATCTCGCCATGTTTGAATCTGGACGATTTGTAATTATCAATACATGTGACTTTTTCTCTTTTGCTTGTTTAATTGCAGTTATTGTATCAGCTGTTTCCCCTGATTGTGAAACCCCAATTACCAATGTCGAAAAATCAGTAGTCGTTTTTCTGTATATATATTCACTTGATGCTTCAACGTCTACAGAAATACCAGCAAAATCTTCAATTAAATACTTTCCAACTAATGCAGCATGCAATGAAGTTCCACACGCAATAATTTGTATTTTATTAAGTTTCTTTAGGCCATCCCTATCAAGTTTTACCTCATTTAAAACTATCGGTGCGTCTATATCATATAATTTACCATTTAACACATTTCTAATTACATCTGGCTGTTCATGAATTTCCTTTAACATGAAATGTTTGTAGCCTAATTTACTTAATGCAACTGGTTCCCAAGGTAATATCTCCACTTTTTTAGTAATAACTTTTCCATTGATATCTGTAATTTTAACGGTGTCTTTTGTAATAACAGCGATTTCATTATCTTCTAAATATATAGTTCTTTTTGTATATTCAATAATAGCCGGAGTATCACTTGCTATAAAATTTTCTCCATCTCCAACACCAACAAGCATGGGAGCATGTTTGCGTGCACCAACAATTAAATCAGGAACATCTTTATGCATTACACATATAGCATATGCTCCTTGTAGTTTTTTTACAGAATTTCTAACTGCAATTTCTAAATTTTTTGCCTTTGCATACTCATCTGCCACTAAATGTGCAATAGTCTCTGTATCTGTTTGTGATCTAAATTCACAACCTTTGTTTAATAATTCTGTTCTTAATTCTTTATAATTTTCAATAATTCCATTGTGCACCACAACTAGCCTTCCACAACTGCAAGTATGAGGATGCGCGTTCACTAATGACGGACTTCCATGGGTTGCCCATCTTATATGACCAATACCACTTGTCGGACGTTTTAGCTCTCCTTTTCTTTCTTCTAATTCATTTTTTAAATTTATTAATTTACCTAGTGTTTTATATATTTTTATTTCACCTTGATCCTGAAGCGCAATACCAGCTGAATCATAACCTCTATATTCAAGATTTGTTAACCCTCTAAAAAGAACACTTACAACATCACCACAACCGACATATCCAACTATTCCGCACATAAATTTCTTTCCTCAAAAGACTAATAATAAATATAATACATTATAAAGATAATAAATGATATTAAATTATTATTAAATTTTTATATTCAACTATTTTGATAAGATAATGAAATAAATAATAGTACAAATTATAAAAAATATATCAATTATTAAGAATTATTAAGCAATATATATACTTCACAATTCAGTAATAATAAGACATTAGCCATTTTGTTATATTTTTTATATACTTTTTATAGCAATTTTCTATATCATTTTTTTTTTATATTAGTACGAGATAAAAAAGAGGATATAAAGATGGTATTAGAAAGAATTAATTTAACAACACAAGATAGTAAATTAGTTAACACATCAAAATCAAAAGAAAAACAACAAAATAATCCGATTGTAGCTAAAGCATTAGAATTAGGAATTAACGTTGAAGCATATTACACATATGACGAAAACAATGAATGTACTGGCATTGACACTGTAAAATTGAACGCAGCAATACAAGAAGCAATGCAAACAAAAAAAGCTCAAGATAATTCAAAATACTATGAAGCAGACTCATTTGAAATAACAACTAATAATACAATACAATCAAAAGAAGAAACAAAGACAGAAGTAAAAAATATACAGAAAGACATTGATAAAGAATATACTGAAGCTGCAGTAAAATATGTTAATTCTCTAGATCCAAATGCTTCATCAAATACAAAAGAGGGTAAGCTAACAGATGAATGGGAAGCGATAAAATCTGATGCAAACAAATTAACTAGTTTTACAGCTCCAAATACAACAGTTTTAGAAGGAGTAAAAGAATTTATTACAACTTTAACAGGTTTAATAAACACTACAAAAAACTATAATGCAGAAAAAGAAGATACAAAAGAAAGTTCATTAACATTAGAAACTGCTGGTGATATTGAAGATAAAAATAATGAAATCGAAGTATATGAAACAAATATTTTTTCAAGTAATCCATTCAAATCAGCATTTGAAACATTTTTAGAAGAAGAAGAAGAAGAAGAACAAGTTGCTGTTTAAATCGATATAACAAAATACAAAAAAAGAGAAACAAAATAATTGTTTCTCTTTTTTATGAAATTTATAGTATAATAGTAATATAGATATTTGCCTCTGTAGCTCAGCTGGATAGAGCGCTTCCGTCCTAAGGAAGGCGTCGCACGTTCGAATCGTGTCAGGGGTAGATTTTTTCAAAACAAGCCTTTTTTGTTAAACAGCAGAAGGGCTTTTTATATTTTCACAAACATTGTTCTAAATATTATTTTTATAGTTTTATTCAACGATAAAAATTAAAATTTCAGCACTTTTCTTATAGTGAGTGTAACATAAAAATCAAACAAAAAAACAACCTAAATTTTACTGTTTGTTTGATTTTTTATTAAATTTTCTCCGTCTCAATGTCTCAGAAACCTATTACCCAGAAACCTATTACTATATTTTATCTTACACGTTTAAATATAATAGTTGATTCACCGGCAAGCTTTATTGGAACATTGTTCACATTATCAGAGTGAATAACGCTTGAGTTTGCGAAATTACCTGTTCCACCATATTTTTTATCATCGGTATTTAAAATTTCAACCCATTCACCTTCCGGGAATTTAATATAATATTCAGCAGCATTGTATCTTGGGTAATCTGAATCATTAAAATTGGTAACTGCAAATATTTCGTTTCCGTTATCAAAATCTTTTGAATGAGTAGCAAATACTTGTGAAGCTTGGTGTTTTACAGTATTTTTCGCTATTATTACACCATTTGTTAATGCTGAATTTTCAGCATTGATACTATTTAGATCTCTTGTAAGATTTCTAAATTTATTCATCATTGTTCTTCCGTTAGATGAATATTTTATATTACCGAATGTTGACTCTTGAAGAGCGGGTTTTCCTGGTTTATAACCTTTTTCAACATACAAATAATCTTCATTTTTAACAGAATCAAACTCTCTAAAGAATCTAAACGGAGTCAAATCAGCTCTTTCATCACCTTGGAATATCATTTTAGGTCCGGGAATAGAATATGTTCTGGCTAATGCCATCTTGTTCTTGTCAAAGCTTCTTGTATATGCCATTTTCAAGCTATCAAAAGTAATACCAGAATTTCTTTTAATTCCGTTTGGTTCAAGTACTTCATCTTTAAATGCTTGCTCTATAGCATTAACCCATTTTTTATAATTAATACCTTCTGTATTATATCTTTCTAGTTTTCCTGTTTGTAAAAGAATAGCAAGTTTTTCTGCAGCAAATTGTGCTTTCTGTAACGTAACAGTTCTTGTTGTATCTTCTATACGTGTACCATTTTTTTCTTTTAAAGCGAGAGCTCTTTCTTTATCTTCATCACTAAGGACAATATGGTCATTTAAATGAAGCATAGGAACCATTAATTTTGCAAGCAATCTGGAACCTTCAAAATTGCCGATTTCATCATGACTCATAACATATTTGACTCTATCTTGAGAACAATAACAAGCCTTTTCAAATCTATCTAAATTTATGATACCATATAGTCCATCTTTTAAAGTATGATAATAATTAAAATCCCATTCACTATCATAGCCGAGACGCCCAATTGTAGTTCTGCCATTTGAGATATTTTCTATCACATCACAATGAACTTGTTCTGACTGTCCGATTCCACTTTCAAATGGTTTTAACGGATTTACAACCCTTTTATCATGTGGTTCATCGTAATTATTCCAGAAGTTACCATTATCATCTACACTAATAGAACTTCTTCCATCTTCCGCAATTAAAAATGCATCAGGTTTATGGTAGTTAATTTCTGCAGCAATTTGTTTCATTGTATAATCTGATTCCATAAACTTTGTCATATCTAATCTTAGACCATCACAATGATAATTATCTATCCAGTTCATTGCTGCATTGACAATATAATCTCTAACATATCTTGAGTTTTGACCTTCAAAATTAAATGCTTCACCAAAGCAGTTGTTTCCTTTAATATAAGGTCCTGTCTTTAATAATGATGCACCATCAGGCCCTAAATGATTTGGAACCATATCCATAATTACATTTAAACCTTGTTCATGAGCAAAATCAACTAAAGATTTCAAAGCATCTGGACCACCCAAATGTTCAGATGGAGCCATTTTATCAACACCATCATACCCCCAGTTAAATGAATAAGTATTTTCTACAGGCATGATTTCTATCGCATTAAATCCAAGCTGAGGCAAAGATTTAATAATAGCTTTAGCACCTTCAAATGTACCTTTCTTTGTCAAACTTGCAGTATTGAATTCATAAATTCTCGCTTCATCAACACTAGTTAATTGATTTTGTTTATTTGCCAATCTTGATATTCTATTTTTATTATTTCTATACCAATCACCATCATTCCACTCATATAAAGAATGGTCATAAACAGTAGAAGCTCCAAGTAAACTTTCCTGTCTGAAAGAATAGGGATCTTTTACCCGAGCAACTTCTCCATTACCTTTATATAAGGTATAGTAATATTTATCTCCATGTGATACTTCTCCAGCTGGAATTTTTTTATCAGTTGCAAAAACTCCATTACCCATATTTTTTAATTGATAAGTCTTTTTTAGATTTTTATTATTTCTTTTTTCAACAGTTACTTCAACTTTTTTAGTATCAGGATAAGTTAATATTTTGAATGAAGTTTCTTTTGTTTTAGGATCAACAACAGCCCCCCAACTTTTGTGCTCTGCCCAAGTTCTGCCAAAAGAAACAGGTTTGTAAAAAACATTTGAAATTTCAATATTCTGAGTTTTTGAAAAATAATTCTCACGGTTAGTTCTGTTAGATGAAAAATTATTTTTCTGCAAAATATTTACTGAATTAATACCATTAACTTTCACAATTTAACCCCAACTATAAACACATATCATATAAGTTTATTGAAACATATTTTGTGCTATTTATACAAAATATGTAATAAAAAGTTTACATATTCTATTTGATTTTTTTTGAGAAATTTATTAATATCTTTAAATAATGAAAAGGAGAATTATATGCCAGAATTAAGAGGAAGTAAAACAGAACAAAATTTAATGACAGCTTTCGCAGGTGAATCACAAGCAAGAAACAAATATACATATTATGCTTCACAAGCAAAAAAAGAAGGATTTGTTCAAATCAGCAAGATTTTTGAAGAAACTGCAAATAATGAAAAAGAACACGCAAAAATATGGTTTAAATATTTACACAACGGTTCTATTCCAGAAACTCTCAAAAATTTAGAAGATGCCGCAGATGGAGAAAACTATGAATGGACAGACATGTATGCAACATTTGCAAAAGAAGCAAAAGAAGAAGGTTTTGATGATTTAGCTGTTCTTTTTGATATGGTTGCAAAAATAGAAAAAACTCACGAAGAAAGATATAGAAAATTACTTGAAAGCGTTAAAAACGACAAAGTATTTGCAAGAGATAAAAAAATTGTTTGGGAATGTGCAAATTGTGGTCATCATGTTGAAAGTGAAAAAGCCCCTGAAATATGTCCAGTATGTAAACATCCAAAAGCATATTTCTTTGAAACTGTTATAAATTACTAAAAAGAGACCGCTTAATGCGGTCTCCTAAATTTTTATTATGCAGTTGTTGAGTATACAACACCAGTTTTTTGAGCTTTATCTAATACAACTGGGGCTTCAAGTAAAAATTTCTGCGCTTTATATTCGAAATCAGAAATTTCACCCGCTTTGTGTTTTTGTTCAAGTTCTTTCAATTTTTCTGCACGTTTTATTTCTTCTCTAACAATTTTTCTAATTTCTTGTTGTCTTTGCATAACCTGTATTGGTGTTTGAGGTTTATTTATACTATTTAATGCTGTGGTACTCATATAATCTCCTTTACTAAAATAAAATATTACTCACTTACTTATAGATATAAAGTATTAACTTTTTATTAAATTGATAGAAGAATATATTTTTGTAAATAAATATAAATAACAAACTAAACTATAAAACCAACTTGATTACGTCCGTTTTCCTTTGCTTTATATAAACATTTATCCGCATATTCAATAAGTTCTGTTGACGTTTTTCCATTTTCAGGATAAGTTGAAACACCTAAGCTTATCGTAATATTTACTTCCAACTCTGGAGTCAATTCATATTTCTTTTCGGCTATTATTTTACAAATTTCCTGTGCAGTTCTAACTGCAATCTCATTATTCACATTATTTAGAATAATAGTCATCTCTTCACCGCCGTATCTACAAACGAAATCTTCTGCACGAACATTTTTCTTTAGGGTATTGGCAACATGCTTTAAAACTGCATCACCTGCTTGATGACCATATCTATCATTGAATTTTTTGAAAAAATCTATATCAATTAATATCAAAGAAAAATTAGTTTTATTTTTTTCAGCTTGCTCAATTTTCTGTCTTATTTTTTCTTGAAAGAAACGATGATTATATAGTTCAGTCAACCCATCTGTAGTAGCAAGCTTATATGTATATTCAAAATCTCTTGATTTTAAAAGATATTTTATTATAAATGAGCAAATAAATACAAAAATTGAACAAGCAATAGGAATTACTAGCCAAACCCAAACATTATATTTTTCCATAACATAAGTAGTAAAATATAAATATGCGATAGTCAAAAATAAAAATAAAATTAAAGACACATATACAGACCTAATTCGAAAAACAGTAAATGCAACTGCAGCAGAAAGTACAATAGAAATTAATATATTATAGGGAAGTGATGCATTATGTATTAACGAGTTATCCAATATGTTATTAAATAATGTTGCATGAATTTCTACGCCTGGTAAATATTTACTTGTTGGAACAGTTTTTATATCAGAAAGAGCAAATACATTTGTACCAATATACACGATTTTATCTTTGAATAAATCTTTTGGTAGTATACCTTGTTTTCCTTCTTTTTCAGCTTGAATAGACTTAAAAATTTCCCAAAAAGAAACATATTTAAATGTTGTATCGACTTCTGTTCCACTTTTACCATACCAATTTAAAATAGCTTCACCATTTTTGGTCAATGGAATTTTCTTATGCCCTAAAATAAGATTATTATTAGAATCTATAACCAAATCCTTTATATTTTGATTTTCATATTTATTTAGATAATCAATTATCATTTTAACTGTCATATAAAGATAATAATCATCTTGTATTTCCGTATAATCTTGCTGATTATATTTAGGATATTTCACAAGAATCGGAACAGTTCTAGTAAAGCCATCATCTGATTTTGGAGTATTTATATGCCCAATATTTTCTGTAGCAGCAATAATTTCAGACATGATTATACGACAATTAGTAAATTTGTATGGATGAAAATCATCTGAAAAAACTTTAATTTTCGATTTAACTTTTTCATCTATTTGAGGAGGTTTTCTTAATTCGAAAGAATAATCATCAAAATTAAATGCAGTATAAGTATTTTTATATTTTTTAAAGCCTTCAATAAGCTGATTATCACTGTTTGGAATTCTATTCAAAGATTTAATAAACAACAAATCAAAAGCTACATATTTTGGCTTTTGAGCCTGTATATAATCTAAAATTTCAGCATAAGCATTTCTTGGTATAGGCCAATCACCGTATGTTTCGATTAAATATTCATAAGAAGGATCATCAACTGTAACAATTATAATATCTTTATTTACCTTCTTACTCTTCGATATAATATTTTGCCTTATATCAAAAGATTTATTTTCAAGCGTTCTAATTAAATTTTTTGTTTCATTATTTTGAAGAGAAACAAAACTAAAAATACAAATCAGAAGCAAAATAAAAGAGAAGAAAATATCATAACGATGTCTATGTATAAAATTAATAACTTTGTTCATAAAATCTCCAATAGATAATTTAATTATTATCTATTTTGGAAGTTTTTTCAATTTCTTCAATATTCTTCAAAAATATATTATACAAATCGCTAATTTCATCGGGATTAATCAAGAAACCAAGCAGACAACTTTCATTTAAATTCATTAATAATTACCTACCAAACTATATCTATATTTTAACCTTATCAACAGAGTTAACATCAACTTGTAGTATGATGATTTACCTCAAAAATATCCCTTATTTATATGAATTTTAAATTATTATTATAATTCAAATTTTAAATTAAAAGTAATTAGCCATAACTATTGTATTAAAAGGTAATGAATAGAGAGTAGCTAACATATCATAATTCAAAGATAGAAATATTATAAATAAAAACAGATATAAAAATAACAGATAAAAAGAAATGTTTGCCTGTACATTTCTTTTATGAACAAGGAGGAAAAATGAAATTAAACAAAATGACACTTGCCGCCGTTGTAACAATCGGTGTATTAGCAGGTACAAATGCAGGTTTTACACAAGAAACAGCAACTGAAATGTCAAATGAACATTTGGCAGCTTGCCCTTTGTCTGGATGCCCTTCTCCTGTGACACCACAAACAGCAAAATGTCCAAAATGCCTAAATGATATAGATAGTTGTACTTGTCAACCAAAAAAAGAAGAACCGTGTGACCCTTGTGCAAAGAAAAAAGACTGTGATACCTGTAAACCGGTAGCACAAGATTGTAATCCGTGCCCTTCAATAGCACAATGTCCACAGCCTTCAACACCAACATGTGCAGTATGCCCACAACCTGCAGATGGTAAGAAATTTCAGCAACAAGTTTATGCTTACCCAAATGCCATTTACGGTAATAACCAAGTTGTAGGAGAAAGAAACAATGGCTTATTCTTAGGTGATGACTCAATGTCAACATTTAAAGGTGTTCCTGTTGCAGAAGCTCAAACAACTACCGTAGGATGTGGCTGTGATGATGGTAGTATGACAGGTGCTGCTGCACCATTACCTTGCTTAGACAATCCACCATGTGCAACAGGTATTCCTGTAGATAGAAATCCGCAAAATATTGATGGAGCAGGATGTCCAATGCAAATTCATACAAATACAAGTATGGAAGCAATAAAAAAATCAATGGAACCATTTGAATACTCAGCAATGACAGGTGGAGCAGCACCTATTGCAAGCGCATTTGAAGATGTTCCCGATGGTTATTGGGCAAGCTGTGATATCAATACATTAACAGAAAATAATATTATAGCCGGCTATCCTGATAGAACATATAAACCGAGCTTACCTGTATCAAGAGCAGAAATGGCTACTTTAGTTGTAAAAGGTTTTAATTTGAATGATGATGTATCTTGCGCTACAAATATGTTTAAAGACGTGCCTGAATCACATTGGGCAAATAAAACAATTGCAAAGGCTGTTGCTAATGGTCTAATGACAGGATACCCAAACAATATGTTCAAACCAAATCAGCCAATTTCAAGAGCTGAAGCATTCTCTATAATGGCAAAGGGTATAAATTGTCCAATGGATGAATGTAAAGCTGAAACAGTATTAAGCCAATATTGTGATGGTAATACAGTACCAAACTGGGCAAAAGTACCAGTTGCAAAAGTTTTAGAGTCAGGCGGTATATCTGAATTTCCAAATCCTAAAGAAATTGCACCAAACAAAGATGCTAGCCGTGCTGAAATTGCGTCAATGTTAGAAAATGTCAGAGTTGCAATGGGCTATAGTAAGACTGACGATGTAGCATCTGATTGCGGATGTGAACCTAAAAAAGCATATTACGAAAGCGAAGAAGTAGTAACTATACCTACACTTCAACTTACATTTAATGATGAAATCAGTGCAAAATCAGCTAATGTTGGTGATAGATTCGCAGCTACAACAATTGATTCTGTTACTATTGATGGCGTAGAATTCCCTGCAGGTTCAAGAGTCGACGGTAAAGTTCTTGAAGTAGTAAGACCAACAAAACACTGCCAAGGTGCAATTAAATTATCATTCAATACAATTAAATTTGGAAAATGTAAAGCAGAATTACCAAACCAAATTTTAACAGCACAAGTAAACAAGGTTAAAAAACCAAATGCACTTGCACGTATAGTTGAATTCCCATTCACTTGGACAGGTGGTTTACTTGGTACTGTAGGAAGAACTGTTGGTGGTGCTATTGTAAGTGCAAGTAATGCAGTTGAACAAACAGTAAGCGGAATTGGTGTAGGTACAGGTGAAATATTCCAAGGTGAATTTAAAGCGGCAGGTAGAAGCTACCTTGACGTAGGTAAAGCTATAGTCAAAGCACCTGTTGACGCAACAAGAACTGCTTTATCTGGTACTATGGGGTTATTCCAATATACAGGTGATGAAATTACTTATTTAGTTGATCCTAATGGTATGAAAGTTTCATCAATTAATCCAAGAGAAAAAGTAACTATTGCTTTTGGATGCAATGAACAATAAATAAAATCATTTTCTAGAAAAAGGTCTTAGTTAATCTAAGACCTTTTTTAATTAAACTTTTTTAAAAAATATGTTAAAATTAACAATATTAGAAAAGAGGTTTATATGAAAGATAATACTGAATTTGAAATTGACTGTCCTGCATGCGGAAAAAAGATGAAAAAAATCTATATGCCCGAACAAGGTATAAATATCGATGTTTGTGCAAATGGCTGTGGCGGTATATTTTTTGATAATAGAGAACTTGAAAAATTTGATGAAAATAAGGAAGATATTTCTCCTTTAATATCTGTATTCGAAAATAAAAAATTTAAAAATGTTGATGAAACAGATTTCAGAACTTGTCCGCTTTGTGGTCAAAAAATGGTTAAAAATTATGCCAGTGCAAAAAAAGAAATTCAGGTTGACGAATGTTACTCTTGTGGTGGAAAGTTCTTAGACTATGGTGAACTGGAAAAAATAAGAGCACAATATGAAACAGAAGAAGAAAGAGCCTCTGATGTTATTTATGAATTATACTCACAAGTTGGCATAGAGCTAGAAGATTTTAAACAAAAATGCGCAAAAAGCAAAATGAATTCAAGTTTTCTTTCAAAAATTATAAAAATTAAATACTAGCAATTTTTTCCTTGTTTTTGTTTTATATATAACATAACTAAAAGGAGAAAAAATGGATATAAAAAATGTTAGTAATCTACAGAACATACAAGTGCCAAATGCAACTTCTTCAATAAAGGATAATCAACCCAAAGTTGATCTTTCTGATCCGGTAGATACAGTTACTCTATCATCAACGCATGCAACAGAACAGCCAAAAGGTTCTACTGCAAAAAAAATCGGAGTAGGGATTGCGTCTGCATTATATCCAGGGTTAGGACAACTAGCAAATGGTGATGTAAAAAAAGGTGCAAAATTCTTCTTTGGACAAATGGCTTCTGATATTGGGTTTTCAGCTTTAGCTATAGGTTTAGCATCTGTTAATCCCGCTCTTGGATTAGCGTTTGGTATTGCTGGCGGATTGGCTCACGCTGCCATTGCAATAGGAAGTATAGTTGATGCAGCAAAAAATGCTTAAATATAGAAAATAAAAGAAGCCCTATAAAAGGGCTTCTTTTTATATATCAATTTTTTCCATTAACTCATCAGATATATCAAAATTAGAATAAACATTCTGTACATCATCATGTTCTTCTAATTTAGACATCAATCTCAAAATATTTGTTGCGATTTTTTCATCTGTAACCTCAACTGTATTTTCAGCAATTCTTGTTAATTCTGCGGAAGAACCTTTAAACCCATTCTTTTCAAGAGCTTCAACGCAAGCTTGAAAATCTTCTGGAGAAGTAATTACTTTATAAACATCATCTTCATCTATAACATCTTGAGCATTAGCTTCAATAGCTGCTTCAAATAATTTTTCAAACTCTGTATTTTCTTTAGGAAACTCAATAGCACCTACTTGCTTAAACATCCAACCAACGCAACCAGTTTCACCTAAATTACCACCAAATTTAGAGAAAAAGCTTCTGATGTCTCCGGCAGTTCTATTTCTATTATCAGTCATTGCTTCTATAAATATAGCACTACCACCTGCGCCATAACCTTCATAAGTTAATTCTTCTACATTATCAGCACCACCCCCGCCGGCACCTTTTTCAATAGCTCTTTTTATATTATCATTTGGAAGTCCTGCGGCTTTAGCTCTATCAATAGCAGTTCTTAATCTAAAATTACCACTTGGATCAGCTCCGCCCATTTTCGCTGCAACAATTATTTCTCTTGAAAATTTTTGAAATGTAACTCCTCTTGCTGCATCAACAGCAGCTTTTTTGTGTTTAATTGTTGACCACTTTGAGTGTCCTGACATATATTATATCCTTTCATATTTTTTTATTTTATATTACAATAAAAGTATGGAAAATGAAATAAATATCAACTTACAACAAGCATTAGATGCTTTTAAGGCAACAGAATATGAAAAAGCTGTTGAATCATTCCTTAAAGCATTAGAAGAGGACAAAAATAACCCCAATATTCTTAATAATATCGGATTGTGTTATGCTAAATTGGCTAAAGATGATTTAGCTATAGAATATTTTTTAAAAGCATTATCTTTTAATCCAAAATCTGTACAAACATATATAAATCTTGCAGATGTATATTATAGGAACAAAAACATTATTGAGGCTATAAATTTATTAGAAAATGGTGTAACGCTTATGCCTCAAGAAATTGCATTGAAGCATTATTTGTCTCGTTTTTATGTTGAGGACTGCAGATATGATTTGGCAATGGATCAATTATTTGAAATTTTAGATATAGATGAAGATAATGTTGATGCATATTGGGATTTAGGAAACATTCAATTTGAACTTGGTGACTATGACAGTGCTGCGGAAAATTATGAAAATGTATTAGAAAAAGTTACTGATAATGCTGTTTTATACTATCAAACAGCCATAACTTATGAAGCTAACGACAATACAGATAAAGCTATTTCTAATCACTTAAAAGCAATTTCATGCAACGAAAATTTCCATCCTTCTTATAAAAAATTAGGCATTTTATTTTTAGCACGAAATGATAAAGAAAGTGCTATTGAATATTTTCAAGATTATTTAAATTTTGATTTACCTTCTGATGAAAAGAAAAATATTGAAGACTTAATTTCCAGGATTAGCAATTAACTATATTCATACGGCTAATAAATTATTTATATATTCACCGGATAATCTAAATGTATTACATTTTATCAGGTGTTTTATATGAAAGATATAGTTATTTATTCTGTAGATTATTGTCCATATTGTAAAAAAGCAGAAATGCTTTTAAACGAAAAAGGTCTCACATATCGAAAAATTGATATTACAGAAAATGAAGAAGAATACCGTAATCAACTAGGAAAATATTACGGTATAAAAGATAGAGTTACTATGCCTCAAATCATCATTGGCGAGAAAAGAATTGGCGGTTATGATGACTTAAAAAGGCTAAATACTACAGGTGAATTAGATAAATTATTAGGGATTTAGGTTTTATATGATGAATAAATTTTTTAACTACTATGACTCATTATGTGTTGGTGCAAATACTCCAACAGTATTTGCTTTTGATCCATATGTTACAGCAATAAAAGAACTATTTGTTTCAGAACTTCAACAAATAGTCTTTTACATTGAAAAACTAAAAAAACTAGAAATAGATATGTCTATATACACAGATAAAGTAATAGAATTTATATCAATTCTGATTGTAAATCTTGACTTCAGGAAAGAAAGCTTTTTCGTTATTATAGAAGATTTATACAATAATAAAAAAATGCTCGAAAAAATGTACATTTCTGCTTGCGAGAAAGCAAACAAAAAACCTGAATTGATTATAGAACCAGATGAAAACTATTCGTCAAGAGAAATTATTTTAAAAGCATTAAATGAAAAAGAAAAAAATATTCAAGAAAAATTTAAAAAAATCAAATTTGAGAAAAATAAAAAAAATCTATATGAGATAATGATTAATCTTGTATTTAATGCTTGTAATTGTTTGATAGAATTAAAAAACTTAAAAATAGATTTTCCTGAAGCAAAAAATGAAGTTTTAAAATTACTAAATACAACCAATTTCCCTGATTTAAGTGATGAAGATTTAATATCAGTTATAAAAAATTTTTCAAAATGCAATTACAAAATTATGAAATTACTATACTCAACCATAATTGATAAATATGGCCCTGTTAGCGAAATAAATGTACCACTACGCAAGAAAAAAGGTAAAGCTATTCTTGTTTCAGGAAACAGTTTCCTTGATTTAGAAAAGATACTTACTGCCGTTGACGGTTTAAATATTAATGTTTATACACATCACGAAATGATAAGTGCATTTCAATACAAAGAATTCAACAAATTTACCAATTTAGTAGGACACTACCAAAAATCAGATAATAATTTTCAGCTGGATTTTGCATCATTTCCCGGACCAATATACATTTCAGGAAATGCAGTACCAAAAATTGACGTAATAAGAGGACAAATTTATACTTCAGAAAAATATCCTGCATTTGGCATTGCAAAAATAGAAAATAATAATTTTGAACCGCTAATCAATTATGCACTCGATTCTAAAGGATTTGATAAAGACAAAGAAATAAATAAAATAAAAATCGGCTACAATGAATCAGAAATTAATGAAAAAATAAATTTAATATCAGATAAATTTCAAAATAAAGAAATAAAAAAAGTTTTCATTATTGGACTAATAGACCAATTCAATCAATCAAATGAATATATAAATGAATTTCTTAAAAATTGCCCTATAGATAACTATATTATTTCATTCTCATATAACTTTAACCGAGAGAATATATGGCACGTTAACTCATATTTCGATTTTTCAGTAGTTTATAAAATAATAGAAAAATTAACTCAGAATATACCAACAATAAAAGACGAAATTTGTGTATTTATAACAGATTGCAATACAACAACAATTGCACATATATTTAACTTTATTTATTTAGACATAAAAAATATTTTTCTTGGTCCTTGTTGCCCCAATATTATTAATCCTGTTTTAATTGAGGGACTTTGTAAGTTATTTAAAGTAAAAGCAATAACAAATGTAGTTGATGATATTAACTCAATATAAAAAGAGAGGAAGTTTAAACTTCCTCTCTTTTCTTCTATATTTTTGTTATACAGCCTCTTCACCAGCAAAAGTAATTCCTGCAACATATTGTAAGACTTGCGCAACATTATCATAACCATACTTTTGAACAACTTGAGCATATGTCGATGAATCGTTAACCAACTCAGAATATATACTTTTTGCTGTGCCTGATAATTTTGAACCAATGTTTTTTAAGCTTATATTTTTAACATTTGTTTTTAGACTATCCCAAACTTGGGAAGCATTTTCTTTAGTTACTTTTCCTTTAATACTGCTCCACAACTCTGAACCTTTTGTTTTTGCTGAAGTTTTAACATCATCCCAAATTTGTTTTGAAGCATTACTCATATCAGATTTTGCCTGTTTTAATGCAGCTTCTGCAGCTGCTATATCATCAGCATTTCCTGATTTTTTTGCAGCTTTTAATGCTGCTTTAGCCTGAGCATATGGTGTTTCATTATATACTGTTTTAATATCAGACATTGCAGTTTTAGTATTTGAAACAAAACCTTGAACTCCATTTTTTATACTTGTTGCTCGATTTGTGGTTGAAGAAATCATATCTTTACCTAATGCTGAAACTTTTTGTCCTAAAGAAGCTGCATCATCCAATTGACTTAATGCACTCGTTCCACCGGCTCCTGCAGTAGATGTTGCCTTAACTGCGTTTATTCCTGCTTTTGCACCAACTGCAGATGTTGCTACTGTAAATGCACCACCACCAATGTTTTGCCAAGCTTCTTTTGCCTCTGCATCAGTTTCCGCAGTAGCAGCATTATATATTCCTTTGCCGACCTGAATAGCCCCCATTGTTCCACCTATAGCACAAGCGGCAATACCAACGGCTGGGAAGGCTATACAAGCCGCTACTGTACCTACACTTAATAGCGTTTTACCCAAAGAAAACTTTCCTTCAGAATCTGTGAACATTCCCTTTACGCCATTGACTATAGTTTTTCCAACCCCTTTAATAGCGTTTCCAATGGCAGAGAAAAAACCAATTTTACCATCATCTTTCCCATCTGTACACTTTTCACTTGACGAGACGAATGTATCATCTTCATATTTAATCGAACTCGTATCAAGATTTTTATTACGCGACGAGTTTATCGAAGATGATTCGATATTACCCCATTTTGTATAATCAATACCGCCAACTAAATTTACAGTCATAAAATATCCTCCCTATAATTTTTTAAAGTCGATATTTTTATAAAAAATTTTTTTATTTATAAAATGACAAATTTTTAATTAATATTAAGAAATATAAAAAACACATACAGATAAAAGAAACTGTATGTGTTCTAAAACTATTAATTATCTACGTTATTTATATTTTTTATATATTAATACTGCATTGTGACCACCAAACCCAAAAGAGTTAGTCAAAGCTATATCAATATTCATTTTCTCAGCTTTATTTGGTACATAATTCAAATCCGCAACCTCTTCATCTAAATTGTCAAGATTAATTGTAGGTGGAACCATATCATTATTAATTGCCTTTATACAAATTACTGATTCAGCAGCACCAGACGCACCAAGCATATGACCTGTTTCAGATTTTGTAGAACTTACTCTTAGATTTGGATTTGAAGTTCTGTCACCAAAAACATTTGCAATCGCTTTAGTTTCAGCAATATCGCCAAGATGAGTACTTGTACCATGAGTATTAATATATTGAACATCTTTTGCGCTTATTTCAGCATCTTTTAAAGCAAATTCCATAGCTTTTGCAGCACTTAAACCTTCAGGATGTGGTGCAACAACATCATAAGCATCACCTGTTTGACCATAACCTATAATTTCAGCATAAATCTTTGCACCGCGTTTTTTAGCATGTTCTAGTTCTTCAAGAATTAAAACACCAGCACCTTCTGCCATTACAAAACCATCTCTATCTTTGTCGTATGGTCTTGATGCTTTAGTAGGTTCATCATTTCTTTTTGAAAGTGTTTTAGCCGCAGTAAAAGCACCTAGACCGATTGTACAAATTGCAGCTTCACTTCCACCAGCAATTACAGCATCAGCTTCACCATATTGTATAGTTCTAAAAGCGTCTCCAATACAATGTGCAGCAGTCGCACAAGCCGTAACAATCGCTTTGTTTACACCTTTTGCACTAAACTCAATAGAAATTTTACCTGCACACATGTCACATATTAACATTGGTATTGTAAATGGAGAACATTTTGTAGGACCTTTATTCAACATGGCTTCATAACTCTTTTCTATTGTATGGAAACCACCTGCAGCACTGCCAACTATAACACCAAGTCTATATGGATCAATATCAGATTCTTTTATACCAGAATCAGAAACTGCTTCTCTTGCTGCAACTATCGAATATTGTAAAAATTTATCAAGTCTTTTTGCCTCTTTAGGCTCGAAGTAATCAACAGGATTAAAAACAGATTCCTTTATTTCCCCACCTATTAAAACAGTATGACCTGTCATATCACCCATGTTTTCAATTTTGGATATAGCACTCTTTCCGTTTACAACTCCATCCCATAACTTATCGGCTCCTACACCAAATGGAGATACAACACCCATACCAGTTATTACTACTCGTCTTTTTGTCATTTCATACACCTATAAATATCTATTTATAATTGAATGAGGAGAACTTGCAAACCAAGAACCCCTCATTAAAATTTTAATTAATTATTGAGCGATTAAGAATTTGCTTCAATGTAATTAACTGCATCTTGAACTGTAGCTATTTTTTCTGCATCTTCATCAGGAATTTCGCATCCAAATTCTTCTTCAAAAGCCATAACTAGTTCAACTGTATCTAAAGAATCAGCACCTAAATCTGCTGTAAAACTAGCTTCAGGAGTAACAGAGCTTTCATCAACACTTAATTGTTCAACTACAACTTTTTTTACTCTTTCTAGTACGTCACTCATTTTTTTTCTACCTCATTTTTAACTAATACTTAATTTTTATCATTCTTAATTTATTATACTATTTACATATATTTTTGCAAATTTGTAAACTATATAACAAGACCACCATCAACACCTATTACTTGCCCAGTTATATATGTTGCATCTTCAGCTAAGAATTTAACGGTTTTTGCAATATCTTCAGGTTGACCAAGTCTCTTTAATGGTATATGTTCTACCATTTTTTCCGTATCTAAGTCTTTAGTCATATCAGTTTGGATAAATCCCGGAGCAATTGCATTAACTCTTATATTTCTTGAACCAAGTTCTTTAGCCAATGATTTTGTAAAACCTATCAATCCTGCCTTTGCAGCAGAATAATTCGCCTGACCAGCATTTCCATATTGTCCAACTATACTAGACATGTTGATAATACATCCTGAACGTTGTTTTATCATTGTTCTAATTATTGGACTTGTCATATAAAAAGCACTACTCAAGTTTGTGTTAATAACAGCATCCCAGTTTTCTGCACTCATTCTCATAAACAAACCATCACGAGTAATTCCTGCATTATTTACTAAAACATCTATTTTTGAGAAATCAGAAAGTACATCTTCTACTGCTTTTACACAAGCATCTTTATCTGCAACATTAAATTTGTATGCTTTTGCATTAACATTTAATGACTTTAATTCTTCTATAGTTTTATTTGCAGCTTCATCATTTCCAGCATAACTTATAGCTACATCATAACCAGCTTTTGCAAGTTCTACTGCACATGCTTTACCAATACCCCTTGATGCACCTGTAACCAATGCAACTTTATTTTCTGACATTACACAAGCTCCTTTTCTTTTATTTCAGCTACTACACTATTTAGTGATTCAAAATCATAAATATTTAAAGTGTTGAGTTCTGATCCAATCTTTTTATTTAAACCAGCAAGCACTTTACCTGGACCTATTTCTATAAAATTAGTAGTATACTCTTGTGCTATTTTATTAATTGTTTGAGTCCACATTACAGAAGCACTTATCTGCATTGGTAATTTGTTTCTTAATTCCGCACCTACAAATGTTGGTTTTGCATCAACATTTGTAAATACAGGAACATCAACATTTCTAAAATCATATTGATTTACAAAATCAGAAAATTCTTTACCTGCTTCAACCATCAAAGGAGAATGGAATGCACCAGATACAGCTAAAGGAATTACTCTCTTTGCTCCTGCTTCTTTAAATAAATCAAGACTCTTATTTATTTCATCCTTATCTCCGGTAATTACAACCTGACCAGGAGAATTAAAGTTTGCAACATATACATTACTTAAGTTTTTTGTAATTTTAATAACAGTTTCATCATCTAAACCTAGGACAGCAGCCATGCCTCCTTTAGTTGCTTCAGCTGATTTATTCATTAAATTAGCTCTTTTTTGTATTAAATTAAGAACTGTTTTCAAATCTATTGCGCCTGCAACATATAACGCAGCATATTCACCTAAACTATGACCAGCACAACATACAGGATTTATATTAATCTGTTCCCTAAGTGCTTCAAGTGCTGCAAGTGAAACTGTAAGTATACAAGGCTGAGAATTTATTGTTTTCATTAAATCTTCTTCAGAACCATTAAAACATAACTCAGCAATATCATAGCCAAGAATTTCATTTGCAGTGTCGAAAACTTTTTTTGCTGCAGGAGAATTTTGATATAAATCCATTCCCATTCCTACTTTTTGAGCACCTTGTCCTGGGAATATAAAAGCAAATTTCTTCATTATGCAATTCCTTCTCTTAATCTTACTACAGTTGTACCAACAGTCATACCAGCTCCAAATCCTGTCAAAATTGCACTACAAGGAAGTTTCATCTTCCCACTTTCAATTGCTTCAACTAATGCAATAGGAATAGATGCAGCAGAGGTATTTGCATAATTTTTTATATTAGAAATAACATTTTCCGGATTAAATTCTAAACGTTTTTCTAAAGCTTCTATTATTCTCATATTTGCTTGATGCGGTACTAAATAATCAATCTCATTCATATTTAGACCTGATTTTGCAACGCATTCTTCAATGTAAACAGGAAGTTTAGTGACAACATATTTATAAACTTCTTTACCATCCATTTTTACATACATTTTAGGTTCTTCATTTGGCGCAACCAAAGGACAATTTTTACCAGGAGTTGCCATTTTTATAAAATCACCTAAATGACCTTCTGCTTTTAAATCAATTGAAAGTATGTCATCTTGACCATCTTCTGAAACTGTTAAGACCATAGCTCCAGCTCCATCACCAAAAAGAACACAAGAAGCTCTATCTGTCCAATCTAAACATCTTGAAACAGCATCTGTAGCAACAACCAATATATTCTTTGCCATGCCTGATTTTATTAAACCACTGGAAATTCCCATTCCATATATAAGACCTGAACATGCAGCAGTAATATCAAAACAAGCTGCATTTACAGCACCTATGGCTGCTTGAATTTCACAAGCAGAAGATGGATATATATGAGTACCTAAACTGGCAGCAGCAATAATATAGTCAATATCTTCAACATTAATTTTTGCTTTTTCCAATGCTTTTTTGGCTGCACCAATTCCCATTTCAACTGCAGTCTCATTACCAGACAAAACATGTCTTCGTTCAATACCGGTTCTTGTTCTTATCCATTCATCTGATGTATCAATTATTTTTGTTAAATCATCATTAGTAATTACAGTTTTTGGCACTTGAAACCCTAATCCTGCAATTTTTATTGGAATATTCATTTTATTCTATCTCCCCATAATAAGATGCAATACTTTTATTTACGCCGGCTTCTACTGCATTATAAGCAACTTTCACAGCATTTTTAATAGCATAAGCAGAAGAACGTCCGTGACAAATAACAGTTATTCCCTTTACACCAAGTAATAATGCACCACCAAATTCTTCATAATTAACTTTTGCATACATTTTCTTTAATATCGGTCTAACGAAGAATCCTATCATTTTTGTAATCGGATCATGATAAAATTCTTGCTTAACCATATAGAAGAACATTCTAGCAACACCTTCAATTGTTTTTAATGTTACGTTTCCGACAAAACCATCACAAACTATAACATCACAATTGCCTAAGAAAATTTCTTTTCCTTCCGCATTTCCTATGAAGTTTAATTTATCTTTATTTTCCTCGAATATCTTATATGTATCCTTAGCAAGTTCATCACCTTTACCTGCTTCTTCTCCAATATTCAATAACGCTACTCTAGGATTTTCTATTCCTAAAACAGATTTTGCATAAGTAGAACCCATTATACCAAATTGATATAACATCTCAGGAGTACAATCTGTATTTGCTCCTGAGTCCATTAAAACCAAAGGTCCTTTCATTGTGGGTAATACAGTTGCGATTGCGGGTCTTTCTATACCGTGAAGCCTTCCAAGTCCAAAAAGACTTGCACCCATAGCTGCACCTGTTGAACCCGCTGCAACAACGGCATCTGAACTTCCTGTCACTACAGCATTAACGGATAGTACTATAGAGGAATTTTTCTTTTTTCTAATTGCTTGTCCTGGAGCTTCACCCATTTCTATTACTTCAGAAGCATGAGTCTTTTTTATATCAAGCTTTTTGGTATTAACCTTTATTTTTTTAGCTGCAAACATTCCTCCGCCTACAACTATTCCTTCCTGATCAATACGGTCAAGCTCTCTTTCAATGTCATACAACTTACCCACTAACTCAATGGGAATATTATATTCCATTGCCGCCCATACAGCACCCTCTACTACCGCTTTAGGAGCATAATCTCCTCCCATCGCATCTATAGCTATCCTAGTCATACTTTCCTATATCCCCATTTTCTATTTGTTATTATTCAGCGTCTTTTACTTCTGCCTTTTCAGCCTTTTTGCTTACTTTTACGCCTTTATATGTTCCACATTCCATACATACTGTATGCGTTAATACAGTTGCACCACAATTTGTACAAATTGTTGTTTCTGGAACTGATCCTTTCCAATTTGCTCTTCTTTTTGCTTGTGCTGATTTACCTGTTCTTTTCTTTGGTACTGCCATGATTTTATTCCTTTTCTAGTTTTATATTCTTAAATACTTCTAATCTTGGATCTGTGAAATCAGTTTTTATATATTTATTAACAATTTCACTCCCTTTACAATTTATATCACAAACAAGCTTATTTGGTATATGCAATATTACACTTTGGTAAACAAAATCTGACAAATCTATCTCATCTTTTCCATTTAGTTCTTCTATAAAACTATTCTGTTTTATCTCAAACTCATCGGAATTACTGGGATTTAAGCCATACTTTGTATAAAACTCTTCAACTTTAAATTCAAATTCTTTTGTAAACTCTTTTAAACATAAATCACATACTAAATTTAACTTAGCTTTTATTCTGCCACTTATTTTTATATATGTACCAATTACTTCTATTCGTAATTTCGCTTCTACTGGAACATCTTTATTAAACTCTTCAAAAATTTCTGAAAAGTTTATATCTTTAATCTTATTATCTATATTCTCTATCTCTGATATCTTTATATTCATATTTTCTTATTTTAAATAGAAGATGTTATTTGTCAAATTAAAAAGGGAACAAGCTTATGTTCCCTTTTTAATTATATTTTATTTTTTATAAATTAACCGCCGGCATTATACGAGAACGAACGTTGTAGATTTTGTTGCAACATTTGGTCAGCAGATTGCAATTCTGTATTTGCAGCTTGCAATTGAGTTTGTACCTTTTGCATTCTCATTTCCAAATGTTTATCTAAATTTTCTAACTCTACTTTTCTTGCCTCCAACTGTTTTACGGCAGGCGAATCCGTATTTCCAATATCACTTATTTGACTTGTTAATTGTGAAATAGTATCTGTAAGATTAAGCTTTTGTGTAGTTATATCATTTAACTTACTTTCAAGCTTATTTATGTATGATGTTAGATACATCTTTCTACTAAATGCAATTAAAAATCCCATTGATTTTACCTTGTTTGATTAAGTGACCTGCCTTTTAAAAACACATGCTCTGAATTCTGCGCAAGAATCAGTTCTGTTTTTTTTAGTTTGTATTTTTCATAATTAATACGGTACTCGATTTTTTTTAGTTTTTGTTTCACTGTCGCAATATCTTTAATATAAGCCAATGTACTTGCTATAAATATCTTTATTGGGTTATTCTTTTTCAAGAATGCTCTAGTGAAATTCAAAAAATTCCTTACCCTATTTATATGAAGTTGTAGTGTCGCCTTAGCCTTGGGTTTCGCCACAAAAATTCTCCTTGCTATGACAAGACTACATTAATACTAAAACATTTGAATAATATTTATTGCCTATTACTTTAATATTATAAATAGCCTCGTCTTTACCTTGCTTATTTATAAAACATTGATATTACTGATTATTTTATCGGATTTACAATTTCTTTCTTTAATTTTTTTCGAATAAAAATAAAAAAAAATTTACATTTTTTTACAAAAATGCAAATCCTTTTTAACATTTCCTTTATCTATTTATAAAAATTAACTACATCATTTATCAGATTAATAACTTTTGTTGTAATTTCTTCTATATATTCTGCACTTGTTAGACCATTAATTACAATATCTGCATTCTGCATTGTTGGTCTTATATATATTTGCGCGGTTGTATTTACATCATTAAATTGATGTTCGGCGGCACTACCTGTCTTCCCTCTCAATATTGCTCTTGTAAACCAACGTTCCTTTATTTTTTCAAAAGGAGTAAATACATATACTTTTATATCAAATAAATCAACTAGCTCATCACCTAATACATATAAACCTTCTGCCAATATTGCGCGTGTAGGATTTTTATAGGCACGATTTGGAATACTCTCACAAGTTACAAAGTCATATTCAGGGGCATTTACACCACATCCGTTTTTCAAACTTATCAAATGAGCACGCATTAAATCCAGATTTATAGCATCAGGCTTATCAAAACTAAAACCTGTTTTGTATAATTCTTCATAACTACCTGCTGCTTTTAATTCTTCAGATGTATCTTTATAATAATCATCACAACATAATGTCGTATATGTCTCATTAAATAATTTCTTTCTTAAAGCTTTTGAAACATAATTCACTAATGTAGTCTTACCTGATGCTGATTCACCCGTTATTCCAATTAAACATTGTTTATGTTTATTCGTTAAAAATTCTTTTACTGTTTTTATTATCAGTTTCTCGTTTATAGATAGAATAAGAGGCTGTTTTTGCTGTCTATCTTCTTCTAGTATATCTTTTATTCCGTCAACTATCTTAAACACAGCAATACTAATATCTCTCTCTTGAGAAATTTTGTATTGTGATGTTTCCAATATACCGTCTTTTGACATTTAATACTCCACTCTTATTGCTTCTCACAAATATAAAATGCAATTATAAAATAATTTGTTAGGTCATGTACTCAATCTTAACATTTTTTACAATATCTTTTTATATATTCTTCTATTTCATTTATTCTTTCATCTACTAGCATTTTTACAAAATCACATCTTTCTTTAATTTGTGTCTCATTATCTATTTTTCTTGAAAATAAAAATTGTTTTTTTGTATTTGCAATTAGACCTTCTTTTAATTCTTTAATTTTATAATATATTGATATATCTATATACTTTGTATCTTCATACATTGTAGACAAAACTTCATTTATTGTAAAAAGAGCATCAATCGGCTTATTCTTTATTATTGCATTTCTCAGAAATCTAAAATTTTGTTGTATTTTTTTATATGAGTTTAAAACTTTTTTCTTTTTATCAATAATAGTTTTCGTAAAATAATTTATCGTTGATTGATAACCTTGATATATTAACTTTTCTTTTTCTTCTTGACTTATATTAAAATCGAACAAAATAACATTTTTGGCATCTAAAATAATATAGTCATACCTATCATTTTCATGATTCAAATTATAAACATTTTCAGTACACAAATACCAAATTGTACTTATTACAGAATTTAGGTAATCTAATGGATTCTTTATATCTGTACTATCCTTTGTACCTTCTAATCTAAATTCTAAAATTCTATTATTAGAAGTATTTAAATCATTATAAATATTACAACCAGCCCAACTCTTTATCAAATCACCATCTACAAGTATTGCTTCGCCTATACTTATTGGTTTCATTAATCCCGGCATACATGCTGATGTTCTTATCGCGAAGGCTACTTCTTCTTCCGGGGTATTTTCTTTTGAGAAAATATATGGAGTATTAGTATTTATATCTAAAGTTAAAATATGTAAATTTCTATCCAAATCTTTAAATTTTACCTTTGAATTTTCACGATATCTGTCTCCCAAAACTTTTTTGCCTATTTTCTCTCTTAACCAATCAAGAAATATTTCACCTTTACTTAAGGAAATATCAGTGTTAAATAAATTTATATTAATATCCCTAAACATATTAAAATTGAAATTAAAAAACATTTCTTGTATTTCTTTTTCGTTATATCCTGCGGCTAATAATCCGGCAAATACTGCACCAACTGACGAGCCTGCTATATTATCAAGTTCTATATCCAATTCTTTCAGTGCTTTTAATACACCTATATAGCACATTCCTCGAACTCCGCCACCACCAAATATACAATTATATTTAATTGAATTTTCCAAAACTAAACCTCACTTATACAATAAATAATAGCCTAAAAATTCTACGATTGGAACTTTTAGGCTATATATTTTAATTTATCTTAAAGACTACAGACAATTAGCGGCTTCTTCTTCCGTAACACCTTTTATAGTTAAGCTTACTTTACCTCTATCATCAATTTTTATAATTTTAACAGTTACTATATCACCAACATTAAGTTTTCCTTCAATTGTATCAATTCTTTCTTTGCATACTTGAGATATGTGAACCATTCCGTCTTTTCCTGGAGCCAATTCTATAAATGCACCGAATTGTACAATTTTAACAACTTTACCTTTACATACTAAACCTTCAACAGGTTTAAATGTCATTTGGCTAATCATATGTCTTGCTATATCGGCACCTTCTTTGTCGTTTGAAGTTATTGTAACTCTGCCATCATCTTGAATATCTATTTCTGCACCTGAAGCTTCAATTATACCTCTTATATTTTTTCCTCCAGGTCCGATTACAGTTCCGATATCCTCAGTTGGAATAGTCATTGTAAATATTCTCGGTGCATATGGTGAAAGTTCTTTAGCTGGCTCTGTAATAACTTCTCTCATTTTTGACAAAATGTGAAGTCTTCCTTCTTTTGCTTGTGCTAAAGCTTTTCTCAATGTATCGTTAGCAATACCTTTTGCTTTCATATCCATTTGAAGAGCTGTAATACCGTCATCATTTCCTGTAACTTTAAAATCCATATCTCCAAGGAAATCTTCTATTCCTTGAATATCAGTTAATACGACAGGTTCACGTCCGGGCTCTGTAATCATACCCATTGCAACACCACCTATCATACATTTTACAGGAACACCTGCATTCATTAAAGCCATTGATGAGCCGCAAGTTGAACCCATTGATGTTGAACCGTTTGATTCTAATACATCAGAAGTAACTCTTATTGTATAACCAAATTCTTCTTGAGATGGAAGTGCTGGTACATTTGCTCTTTCAGCTAAATTTCCATGACCAACTTCTCTTCTTCCAGGACCTCTTAATGGTTTTACTTCGCCTACTGAATATCCTGGGAAAATATATTTATGCATGTAATATTTTTCTGTTTCAGGATCTACACCGTCCAGTTCTTGTTTCATACCAGGACCTGCCAATGTTGCAACAGATAATATTTGAGTTTGTCCTCTTGTAAATACGGCACTACCGTGAGCTCTTGGAATAACACCAACTTCACACCAAATAGGACGTACTTCATTAGGTTTTCTTCCGTCTGCACGAACTCCTTCATCTAAAATCATAGCACGCATTATTTTCTTTTCTGCAGCTTTAAATTCTTCTGCAACAAAGTCAATACCAGTTTCTTCTATAATCTTGTGAATATAATGATCTTCAGGAAGTGCTTCAACTTTTTCTTTTACAAGTTTTTTCGCTTCATCAAGCTTATCTTGTCTATATTTTCTGTCAAAATTATGATATGCGTCGAAAATCATATCATGTGCAACTTCGTTAATTAAATTTTTAAGTTCTGTTGTATCATACGGATTTACAAACTCTTCTCTGACAACACCGCAATCTTGAGCAAATTGAAGTTGCGCTTCACATTGTTTCTTAATTTCAACTTGTGCAAATTCAACAGCTTCCATAATTTCATCTTCAGTAACGAATTTACATCCGGCTTCAACCATAATAACGCTGTCATGTGTACCTGCAACAACAATATCCAAGTTAGATTTATCAGCTTCTTGGTGTGTTGGATTTGCAATTAACTGACCATCAATTTTTGAAACTCTAACGGCACCAATAGGACCTTCAAATGGTGCACCTGATAACATTAAAGCAGCAGAAGCACCTAACATAGCTAAAGTATCAGGTTGATTTTGTTGATCATAGCTAAACAATTGCGCTACTATTTGAATATCATTTCTATATCCTTTGGGGAATAAAGGTCTAATAGGTCTATCAATCAATCTTGATACCAATATAGCCTTATCACTTGCTTTACCTTCGCTTCTGTTATATCCTCCGGGAATTCTGCCTATCGCAGACATTCTTTCTTCATAATCAATCAATAATGGGAAAAAGTCTATACCAACTCTTGGTTCAGGGCTTACACAACAATGTACAAATAACATTGTATCTCCACATCTCACAGTAACTGAGCTGGTAGCTGATTTCGCATACTTACCTGTTTCAATTGTAACAACTTTGCCGCCTACAGGTATTTCAATTTTCTTTGTTTCTACCATGTTTTTCTCTTTTCTTTTTATACACTTCTATTTTCGCTTAATATTATAACTTAAATATTTATTTATGTATATTTATTCCATTTTATTTATTATTGTTGTAATATCTAGACTATGATAGGGCGTGTAATTAAGATATTTTCAGATTTTTATTATGTTGAGACTTCAATCGGAATTATTGAAGCAAAACTAAGAACTGTTTTAAAAAAGCAAAAAGCCCAAGTTTATACGGGAGACTATGTTAAACTTGAACAACTTGACAAAAATTCCCTTCAAGCCTTTATTTCTGAAATTCAGGAAAGAAAAACATTAATTTCAAGACCTAAAGTAGCAAATGTATCACAAGTAATTATTGTATCTGCTTTAAAAGAACCAGATTTGAATTTTGAACAACTGAACAGATATATTGCACACTGTGAATATCATAAACTAAAACCGATTTTATGTTTTAACAAAGAAGACATAGAAGAATTTGATGATTTAAAAGCAAGAATTATTGATATTTATATACCATTAAATTATCAAGTTATTTTTACATCTGCACTAACAAAAACAGGACTTGATCAAATTGAACCTATATTAGAGAATAATACGTCAATTCTTTGTGGAGCTTCAGGTGTTGGTAAATCTTCAATAATAAATGCTATTTTAAATACACCAAAGCAAAGAACTCTTCCTGTTAGTGATAAAACAAAGAAAGGTGTTCATACTACAAGACATTGTGAATTAATTGAAGTTCAAAAAAACACATTTATTGTAGATACTCCTGGTTTTTCGCACTTAAAATTTGATTTTATATTACCAAGTGAAATAAAAAATCTATTTGTAGAAATGAAAGACTACGATTATGTTTGCAAATATAAAGATTGTTTGCACATAAATGAAGACGGATGTTCTTATAAAGAAATCACAACGGACATGGATGAAACACGATTTGAAAGTTACAAGAAATTTGTAACGGAAGCTAAAGAATACGAAGAAAGAATTTCAAAAGAATCAATAAAAGATGAGAAAAATACAAAATTCAATCAAAACAAAATAATGGCAAAGATTTCACACAAAAAAAGAGCGGTTTCAAGAAAAACATTAAAACAAAATATGTATAAGGATGAAATAGAATAAATTTATGAACGATTTGGCAAAAGAAAAATATAATCAATTAAAAAACATTGTAGATGTGCATATAGATAAATATATTGAAGTTATATACCCTGAAAACATATATAAATCAATGAAATATTCACTTCTTGCCGGCGGAAAAAGACTAAGACCCGTTATGGCAATAGAAACAGCAACTATTTTAGGCGCATCTATAGAACAAATTATTCCAACTGCTACAGCAATTGAAATGCTACATTGTCAAAGTTTAATTCATGACGATTTACCCTGCATGGATAATGATGATTTCAGAAGAGGAAAGCCTACAAATCATAAAGTTTTTGGTGAATCTACAGCAGTTTTAGCTGGCGATGCTCTTCTAAGTTTCGCACCAAAAATTATTATAGATAAAACACCATCCTCGGTTAAACCTGAAACAATACTGAAAGTTCTTAACGAATTTTTTATGGCCGCAGGGGTTGATGGAATTATTTCCGGGCAAATTGTCGATATAGATTCAGAAAAAAAGAAAATATCTAAAGAAACTCTTGATTTTATATATGAATACAAAACAGCAAGGCTTTTCAAATTAGCAGTTCGTTCAGGTGCTATAATTGCAGGTGCTAATGAAAAACAGCTTGAAGATATAACAAAATTTGCACAATATTATGGTCATGCTTTTCAAATATATGATGATATCCTTGATGTAACTGCAACTCTGGAAGAAATTGGAAAAACTCCGGGGAAAGATATAAATGCAGAAAAATCAACATACGTTTCTATGTATGGAATAGATGAAGCAAAAAAACAAGCACTATTCCTTTGTGATAAAGCATGTGATATACTAAATTCAAATAATATTAAATCTGAAATTTTAATAGGAATAGTAGAAAAGATTTCCAAAATCCTAGGTAAGCATTAAAAAAACATATATTCATTCAGAATAAAGTATGACAAATTTAAAAAAAATAATATTTATGAATATAATATTGACTTTTTTATTGTACTTATGTTGTGACTACTATGTTTACAATAAATGGAAAAAAATTTCTATTTCTCAAAAAACATATATATATGAAAATCTAAATTTTGTGAATGACATATTTATTTTTCCAATATCAAATTTTAGTAGAGCTATAAAACTTGCAGATGAGGGAAAAGGAAAAAGCGAAAGAATTATTTTTAGAAAAACTATTTTTGATGAAACAGTATATAAGAAAAAACCAATTTTATTATATGGATGCTCATTTACTTTTGGTTCCGGTCTTAACGATAATCAAACTTTATCTTTTAAACTTCAAAAAGAAACAAATAGAATTGTTTACAATAAAGGTTTAGCAGGATACGGAATACAACATATGTTATATCACGTTCAATACCAGTTAGAAAATTTATTAAATAAAAAAAAATTAGAAGAACCTGAATTTGTAATATACACATTTATAGATGATCATATATTCAGATTGTATAAACCAAATGATTTTTTCGACACATACGCTATGTTTTATAAATATGACAAAAAAAATACCAGACTTATTCCTATATCTGATTTTGATTTCTTGTTTTGGAGTTCACATATCTTGAGAAATTTATATTTTATAAATACAGACAAAACTTTTAAATATAATGATGGAATTATTTTATTAGATAAAAATAAGAAAAATTTTCTTTTACAACATTTTGTAGAAACAAATAATGAACTGAAAGAAATTTGTCCTAATACAAATTTTGTAATATTTGTTTATAATGGAGATTATTTAATTAAACAAATAGAACAAGACTTAATTAGTAATAAAATCAAAATAGTATATTTATCTGAATTAACTAATATAGACTTTTCTAAAGATAAATATAAGATATCAGATGGACAACACCCTTCTGAAGCAGCTTGGGATATAATTGTACCTTTATTAGCAAATAAATTGAAACTATAAATAGAAATTGCAATTACAACAAAATTTGCACAATATTACGGTCATGCTTTTCAAATATATGATGATATCCTTGATGTAACTGCAACTTTGGAAGAAATTGATAAAACTCCGGGAAAAGATATAAACGCAGAAAAATCAACATACGTTTCTATGTATGGAATAGATGAAGCAAAAAAACAAGCACTATTCCTTTGTGATAAAGCTTGTGATATACTAAATTCAAATAATATTAAATCTGAGATTTTAATAAGAATAGTAGAAAAGATTTCCGAAGGGATAAATAAATGTTCTTAAACACAAGTTATGAAATAATTATTAATGGTATCGAAGCAGCTATTTTAGCTCAATTATTAAAGTTCATAGGCCATTACATAAAGACAAAGGACATAGATTTCCAAGTCTTGGCTACAACTGGAGGAATGCCAAGTTCCCATACTGCAGGTGTTATTGCACTGTCTACAACCGTTGGACTTATATGTGGTTTTGATTCTGTTGAATTTGCCATTGCAATAGGTTATTCGCTTGTTGTAATGTATGATGCAGCCGGTTTAAGACGATCAACAGGTAAAATTGCTGCTTGTTTAAATAAAATTCGAGAAGATTTCTATACAAATAAACCAATGCCGGTTGAAAGATTAAAAGAATTATTGGGGCATACACCTTTTGAGGTTTTTGTAGGGGCTCTTTTGGGAATATATATATCCTTTGTAAATCATTTTTATCTTTTTCAATAGGAAATAATGAACAATATAGATTTTTTTAATAATTTTTCAGATGCAGTTTGTGTATTTTCAAATGACAATAATGTTGTTTTTCAGAATACTACCTTTTTTGCTGAATTTAATAATTTTGAAAATATAGAAAAATTTAAAAAACATTTCAACTTTAATCTATGTTTTCTTTCTATGGAGAATATTATAAACAAGACCCCAATTGATTTTCTACTACAATCAAAAGAAAATTTTCACACAATTTGTACATATCAAGATATCAATGACGAATATAAATATTACTATATACATACGTTTAAATACGAAAAATATAAAATTGTAATATTCAAAGACATCACAACAATTGATAAAATAGAATCTATAAAAAATAAATACAAAAAGCTGGAAGATTTATACAAAGAAGAAAAAAAGTCTACCGATAAATTTGCTAAACTACAAGAACACGCCCAAGCACAAGTATTAAAAATGGGAATAATAAACAGAATTTCACTTGTTATTAGAGAAACAAATGATATAGAATCGATATTATCTTCTACATTGGAAGAAATTCATAATTTATTAGGTTCATATAAAACATATTTTTCTATGAAAGAAAAAAATGGCTTCAGAATTAAATATTCTGTATTAAAAAATGATGTTGAAATTAATTCATTAACCGAATATGAGGATGAAATTCTTACTCAGATTAAAAACAAAAATATCGTAGTTTCAAATTGTTTAAAAGAATTTTTAAACTCTGAAAAGTTTCTGACAAAAGGAATAAAACGAATTATCATTCCCGTATATAATAAAAATAAATTACTTGGGATTATAGTCACACTTACAAAACAAAAATTCAATTTAGACGATAACAAGGAAATATTACAATCAATTTCAGTTCAATTAGCAAGTTCTATAATACAAGCAGGACTAATTCAACAATTGAACAAGAAAAATAAAAAACTTCAAAAAACCTTAAACGAACTAAAAAATACCCAAATGCAATTAATAAATACAGAGAAAATGGCATCTATTGGACAGTTAGTATCAGGAGTCGCACACGAAATTAATACACCCCTTGCTTCAATCAATTCAAATAATACATTAATAAAGAAAATATTATCTTCATCAGAAACAATATCTAATAGTCAACTTGGAATTCTAAGAGATTTAAATTCAATCGATATTGAAGCAACGAAAAGAATTTCCAATATAGTTAAATCTTTAAAACGATTTGTCCGTTTAGATGAAGCAGAATTTCAAGAAGCTGATATAAATAAAGAATTAGATTTAACATTAAAACTAATAGCCCATGAAATTAAGGACAATATTACTATTGAAAAACAATATTCAGAATTACCACCGTTGTTATGTAGCGTAAATATGTTAAACCAAGTTTTTATGAATATATTAGTTAATGCCTGCCATAGTATTATGGATAATAAATCAGGAAAAATTATAATTACAACTTTATTTGATGATAAGTTTTTGTACGTAAAAATAAAAGATAATGGTGCAGGCATTCCAACAGATGTTCAAAATAAGATTTTCAATGTCGGCTTTACGACAAAAAAAATTGGTATTGGTACTGGATTAGGACTCTCTATTTCAAAAAAAATCATAGAACTACATAAAGGAAATATTACTTTTACATCACAAGAAAATACTGGTACAGAGTTTACAATAAGTATTCCATTCAATCATTAGTCATATATTTTTCAACGATAATTGGAAGAATCAAATCCCAAGCTTGTTCTGTCGGATGTATATTATCCGGAAGCCAGTATTTTGGGTCATATATATCAATATTTCCGATTATATCTTTGACTCTAACAACCTTTATGCCATATGATTCAAGTTCTTTGACTTCATAATCAGGTAACTCTTTTTTCGACAATTCCGGAAATTCAATAAAAATAAATTTTGAATTAGGATACCTTTTTTGAGAAATATTATAAGACTCTTTCATAATTTTATTAAATAATTTGAAATTATAACTTTCTTCTTTAGCTTGTTCATAAATAATTTTATTAAGAATTCTTTTAACAAAGAAAGAAGAATATAATGGATTAAATTGAGGTGTTATATCAACTAAATTTCCATCAATAATTTTATAACGCAAATTAAACATATCTATAAGCGGATTAACCTGATAGTTATATAATCTTTGAATATGATTCCAAATAAAAGTATAAATAACATAGTCGGCAGACTTTACATCATTCATAATATTATCATCAATAATTTGATAATACATAAATTGGGTACCTGTAGCACCTTTTGCCTTGTTAATACAGCTTTTTCCGGTCAACTCAGATATTTTAAAACACGGTGTTTGATTATCATCTAAACCTGCACCTTCCGCAAAAGAACATCCAAACCAAATAATATTATTAGAATTGTCTTTTATGAAGGAATTTCTATAAATTTCAGTATTAAATGGTTTTAACAATCTATATTTTGTTTTATATTGCCTTGTACTATTTGCCTCAAGTCTATCTGCCTGTCTTTTAAAGTTTTCGTTTTCGATTTTAGTCTTATTAAAAGAATAAAATTCAACTAAAGACAAAACAAGAAGAATCAATAATGTATTTATCAATATTCTTTTAAGCATGAAAAACTCACTACTCTTTTTTTGTAATTTTAACATATATAAACATAGCAAGTTAATTTATGTTTATTATATAATTTGTTCAAAAGAGGTTAATTATGAGTATAAAAGCACAAAAAGGAACAAAAGATATTTTACCTGAAGAAATATCAAATTGGCAAAACATAGAAAAAGTTGCAAATGAAGTATTTTCAAAAGCTAATTTTAAAGAAATAAGAACCCCTATATTTGAAGATACATCATTATTCGAACGTGGGGTTGGCGATACAACAGACATTGTTAATAAAGAGATGTACACTTTTACCAAAAGTGACAGAAGCATAACATTACGCCCTGAAAATACAGCAGGTGTTGTAAGAGCATATTTGGAACATAATTTTTACAGAGAAAGTCCACCTATAAAATTTTGGTATAAAGGTCCAATGTTTAGATATGAAAGACCACAAGCTGGAAGACAAAGACAATTCCACCAGATAGGTGTAGAAATGTTTGGCGTAGAAGATGCTTCTGCAGATGTTGAGTGTATCGTTTTAGCTACAGAGTTTTTAAAAGGATTGGGATTAAATGACTTAGTAGTTGAAATAAACTCTTTAGGTTGTAGCGTTTGCAGAAAAGAATACAAGGAACAATTAAAGAAGGCAATCGCACCATTTTTAAGCGGTTTATGTGAAGATTGTAGAAATCGTTATGAAAAGAATCCTTTAAGAATACTCGATTGTAAAAATGAAACTTGCAATAAATTATTTGAAGAAAATCATTTGAAAGAATCAGTATCAGGAATAAAATTATGTAATGATTGCTCTAATCACTATGAAAAATTAAAATCATATTTAAATGCACTAAATATAAAATATGTTGAAAATACTTTTTTAGTAAGAGGATTAGATTATTATACAAGAACAGTATTTGAAATAAAGTCAAATAATTTAGGATCACAAAATGCTGTATGTGGTGGCGGAAGATATGACGGATTAGTAGAAACTCTTGGTGGTCCACATACACCAGCTGTTGGTTGGGCTATGGGTGTTGAAAGATTAAATGCATTAATACCAAAATTAGAATCACCAAAAATTGATTATTTTGTTGTATCTGATAATCAAATTGAAGCAATAAAACTTGTTGATAAATTAAGGAGAAAAGGCTTATCGGCAGAATTCGATTATACATCAAGAAAGTTTGCGAAACAGCTTGAAAAAGCAGCTAAAATAGCAAATTTTGCAATTATTCTTGGCGAGGATGAAATAAAGAATGAATATCTGACAGTAAAAAATCTTTCAGATTCAACACAAACTAAAAAAACAATAGAAGAATTAATATAAAATAATTAATATATTAAATGCTTAACAGCGGACAACTCTTCGTAAGCAGCACCAGCTTCGGAGAGTTCTTCTATTGTTATACCAAATAGTCCAATAAAATTTTTTGTTTTATCATTTAAACTATTAGACCTTATATCAGAAAGAACCTGAGATACAATATCCTCTCTTTTTAAAGTACTACCTTTTAAATCTGTATTTTTATTAAAAATTCTCTTTTTTGACTTGCCCATTATATTTGTTCCTCTTATCATTGTATATAGATTTTCTTATCTTTACAAGATTATTGACAAAGATTTAATGTTAATAAATGTAAAAAAAAAGTAAAATAAAGTTTAGATTTCGCAATTTTTACTTTTTTTGACATTTATCTTTGTAAGTATCTTACTTAAAGGAGTAATTAGTATGAGAATTAGTAATATTTCGGCAAATACACAATATAGTATAATAAAAAGAACAAACAAGCAGAATAATACTAATAACACAGCAAAAACGAATTCAATCGCTTTTGGAAACGGTCCAGACAATCTAAAAAGAATAGGATTGGCTGGAACAGCAGCTTTAATGGGACTTGGCTTAGCAGGATGCAATACACAACAATCAACTGTCCCACCTGTAGAGTCTAATATAGTTGAAAATAGCACAGAAAACCAAAGTGCAGACGATATTGCAAATAAAATTGATGCAATAAAATCATCTGATATTCAAGATAAAACATATCTGGCTGATATATCATTACAATCACTTCCTGTAACAGAATTTTATTTTACTAACTCTGATGGGGTTATTTTGCTAAAGCCGGATAAAGATGTTCCTACAAACGAGTCTGGTTCAGTCATTGTAACTATTACAGAAAAAGAATCTGAATTAGCTGACGAAGGTGCAACGCTAGGTGAAATCATTGAGAAAGTTTATTCTAATGCACTAAATTCATATGAAGGCGAACAAAAAACTGCTATTTACAATAAATTGATTGATGAAACTATTCAATCAAATCCGGGATTAGCAGAATTCATTCAGGCAGAATTAGGTGAAAATGCCACAAGCTATGAGAAAATAAGTAATTTAAATTTATACAAAGGTAAATCAAGTTCTGATCAAGTTTTAGATACAAGATTAATTACTCTTCCTTCATCTGTGGTATATCAAGTTCAAGCAGAACAACCTGAAAACGCTGATTTCTGTTATTCTATGGATTCATATTTTCCGAAAGACACAATAGCAAGCGTTGTTGAAGATTCTGACAAGCTATTAGAAGGAGAATATTCTTCTTTATCTGATTTGATATATGGACAATATGGAGATGATATTTCAGATGAAGCATACAGAGACATCGTATATGCAATAGTAAATTCTCCTGAAAACGCTGAAAATTTTGAAAATGTACTTGATGATATGAACTTTTATGACATTCTTACATCAGGTAGCATCACTGATTTAAACAGAACTTTAGATGAAAATACAGATAAAGAAATGATTGGTTTGGTTCTTCCTTCTGTTACTACATTAAGAACTCAAGCACATAATGCAGATATGACTAAAACAGATAAAGATGGTATCGTTTATCAAATATCCCCCGCTGCAGTTAAAGAAGGGCAAAATGATAGAATTATTCTGATTAAAGACAATAAAAACACTGATGGCAAAATGGATGCTGGTGATATATACACTCTTCAAGATGTTTTACAATACTACTCATCACCAAATGGAGAAGGTAGATTTGCAGTTGTTGAAAATGGAGAATTAGTTCTAAATTCAAGCATTGATTATAGTGAAGAATTTTCCAAAAATATTATGCAACAAGTTGTTTATGCTAATTTAGATATTTTTACAACTGAATATGAAGATAAGAATGGAATACACAAATATGGTGTATTTGATGTAAATCCAGGTTTTGATACAGAAGGCAAAACATTGGAAGAAATAATACAAAATTCTTCAATAAATATTGATAGAATGATGGATTACAGTTTTGTTGATAAAAATGGTATTTCTAGGTTTGAAGATGGTGTTGAACTAAAATTACCACAATTCAACTACAGAATAAATCATTGTGCAACACTAAAACCATGTGGCGATATTACAAAACCGGAACCAACAAAGACTCCGGAGCCAACTCAACCGACTGAGCCGACAAAGCCGACTGAGCCGACAAAGCCAACTGAACCAACAAAGCCAACTGAGCCAACAAAGCCAACTGAGCCAACAAAGCCAACTGAGCCGACTCAACCAACTGAGCCGACAAAGCCAACTGAGCCGACAAAGCCAACTGAGCCGACAAAGCCAACTGAGCCGACTCAACCAACTGAGCCGACTCAACCAACTGAGCCAACAAAGCCAACTGAGCCGACTCAACCAACTGAGCCGACAAAGCCAACTGAGCCAACAAAGCCAACTGAGCCGACTCAACCAACTGAGCCGACAAAGCCAACTGAGCCAACAAAGCCAAC
>CALUQL010000006.1 GCA_944322895.1 Candidatus Gastranaerophilales bacterium | reverse complement strand
AGTAGGAACAACATCATATCCTTCTCCACGAAGAGTTTCAACGGGCGTTGAATATAACAGACTTCTTCAAATTATAGCAGTTTTAGAAAAAAGAATAGGTTTAAACCTTTCTAAACATGATGTATATGTAAATGTTATAGGTGGTATAGAAATAGATGAACCTGCTGCCGATTTAGGTATAGCATTGGCAGTTGCGACTTGCTATAGAGATGTTGTAGTAGATTCTGATTGTGTAATAATTGGTGAAATAAGTTTATCAGGCGAAATAAGAAATGTATCAAATATTGAAAAACGTATTTATGAAGCTCAAAAGTTAGGATTTAAAAAAGCAATTATTCCTAAACTTACAAAAAAACTTCCGGATAATTTTGATATACAAATTATTCAAGTTCCTCGTTTAATGGATGCTATTTCAGCTTGTGTTTCAAAAAAATAATTTATGTAATAAAAAAAAGACCTATATTTTATAGGTCTTTTTCTTTTGAATAAATATTATATTAAACTTTTTGTTTAGTCATATTCAAACATTTAATAACTGTTTCAACAACTGTTTTTTGTTCTTCTTCAGTTAACTCTGCAAACATAGGAAGTGACATAACAAGTTTAGTATCTTTTTCAGTTAGAGGTAAATCACCTTCTTTATATCCTAAATCTTTGTGTAATTTCTGCAAGTGTAAAGGAACAGGATAATAAATCATAGCACCAACACCGTTTTCTTGAAGAAGTTTATGAACTTCATCACGATTTTCAATTCTGATTGTATATTGATGGTAAACACAATATGAATCGTGAATTTCTTTCGGAGTTAAAATTTCAGGATATTTAGCAAATAATTCATTATATCTGTAAGCATTTTCTCTTCTTGCTTTATTCCATTCATCAATATAATTTAATTTAACTCTTAAAATAGCAGCTTGGATTTCATCTAATCTTGAGTTAACACCAAGTTCATCGTGATAATATCTAACAGCACCACCATGATTTCTTAAAGCAACAACTCTATCAAATAAAGCTTGATCATTGCAAGTAATCATACCGCCATCACCCATACCGCCAAGGTTTTTAGTAGGATAGAAGCTGAAACAACCAAAATCACCGAATGTACCAACTTTTTGACCTTTATATTCAGCACCGATAGCTTGGCAGCAGTCTTCAACAACTTTTAAATTATGTCTTTTTGCAATACCCATAATCTTATCCATTTCAGCAGGTTGTCCGTATAAATGAACAGGAATAATTGCTTTAGTTTTTGGAGTAATTGCAGCTTCAATTTTATCTGCATCAATATTGAATGTATCAGGATTAATATCAACAAAAACAGGAGTAGCACCTGCTAAACCAATTGCACTGGCTGTAGCAACAAAAGTAAATGCTGTTGTGATAACTTCGTCACCTCTGCCGATGTTTAATGCTCTTAAAGCTAAATGAAGAGCATCTGTTCCTGAATTTAAACCAAGTGAAAATTTAGAACCTACATAATTTGCAAACTCTTCTTGAAGTGCTTTATTGTGTTTGCCTAAAATATATGAACCTGAAGCTAATACTTCAAGAACTTCTTTTTCAATTTCTTTGCCGATTTTTGCATATTGTCTTTTTGAATCCAGAATAGGTATCATAATTTTCTCCTATAAACTTACTACCAACTATATAAATAGTTTAGCACATATAAATACTGTCTTTATATAATCTTTATAATTTTTATTCTTTTATTCCGCCATTTAATATATCGTTTATAAAATATTTTCTTCCAAGCAGAAATACTCCAATTACGGGAAGGCAGCATATGACAGAGAAAGCACAAAGGGCTCCCCAGTCTGTAATTTCTCTAAAACTTCCTTTAAAGTTAGCAAGTGCTAACGGCAAAGTTCTCATAGAGTCTGAATTAGTGACAATTAAAGGCCACATAAAACTGTTCCAAGTAGTAATAAAAGTGAAGATAGCTAACGTCATTAAAGCCGGAAGTGCTAAAGGAAGTGCTATTTTGTAAAAAACTTGAAATGTATTACACCCGTCTATTTTTGCAGATGATTCCATATCGTCAGGCATTGATTTGAACCATTGGCGCATCATAAACACCCCAAATCCTCCAAATAATCCGGGGACTATTAATGCCCAATATGTATCAATCCAATGAAATTGTTTCATAATAAAAAATAAAGGTACAATGTTTACCTGTGGCGGTATCATCATTGAAACAAGTATTAAAATAAATAATATTTCTTTGTTTTTGAACTCAAATCGAGCAAAAGCATAACCAGCCAGAGCAGAAATTATCACCTGTCCAATTGTCGTTGCAATTGCAACAAACATGCTGTTGAAAAAATATCTGAAAATATCAACATTATTTATTACATAAGTATAATTTTCTAGTGTAGTCGGGTTTGGAAAAAGATTAAAACTGTTTGTAAAAATTTGCTTATCAGTCATAAAAGATAAGCTTAACATGTAAACAAACGGCAATAACATTGATATTGCACCAATAATCAGTATTAAATACCCTATTGTTTTATAGAATTTTTTATACATTTATTATACGTGTTCAGGTCTTCTGTCTGATTTAATAATATGAATATTTCTGGTTTCAGAAAGCATTTGTCTTGCAGCAGCTAATTTTTCTCTGTTTTCTTTGCTGATGCTTCCTGATGCAATAAGTCTGTCTACAAAATTATTATTTAGTTTTACAGCTTTAGGCAGTGCCCCTATTTCATCTAAAACATCTTTAATTTCAACAAAATCGTATGCATAAGATTGTTTAGATTGATATACAAGCGTTTCACCATTTGGAGAATGAATGCTTTCTCCGCCTTTTTCAAAATATAGTCTGAAGATAGATTTTAAATCCTGCATTTCAGACTGCATAGTTTGAACAGCCTGCTGAATTCTAAGATATCTTTCAAATAAATAATCAACATTATCAAGCTGTTGAATTTGCCAAGCATATTTCTTTTCATAAAGTTTTTTAAGTTCTGGATATGCTTTAGCAAGTCCTTCAGTATCAGCCATTGCTCTATGGCGTGTTGAAAACTCTACATTAAATTTATTCATTAGACTCTCTAAACCGCAAGATTCAATATCAGGATATACTTCCTTAAACATCATTTGAGAATCAATTCTTGGGTTAGAAATAGGATTACCTGTAGTTCTGATACTTGCTTCATTAATAAAAGAGTAATCAAAAATAGCATTATGAGCAACAATAGGATAATCAGCAATGAAATCTAAAATCATAGGCATGACTTGAGCTTCCGTTGGCGCATCTTTAACATCCTCTTCTGTAATACCATGAACAGCAATACTTGATTTTCTAATGTGTTGTTCCGGATTAATTAAAGTTTCAAATCTGTCTTTCATCTTGCCGTTTTCTAACCTAATAGCGGCAAATTCAACCATTTTTTCTTTTGTATGATCTAAACCTGTTGTCTCAACATCTAAAACTATTTCAATACACTTTTTCTTAGGCACAAACTCAAAATCTCCCTCTATAATTTAAATAATAACACAAAGATTGATGACGGGCAAAATTGCTTAATTTTACTAAGCTAAATATTAATTGCTTTAAATTTATATCAGTAGTAACATATATGTAAGAACATATAAATGGATTTTAAGTATGGGAAGAATTGTTTTAAACAGAGATAAATGCAAGGCTTGTTATTTATGTGTTGATGCTTGTCCTAATAAGGTTTTGGAAGTAGACAAAAGTGTTAATGCTTTGGGGTACTACCCGATAAAGGTGAATCCTGATAAAACGTGTATAGGTTGTGCAATGTGTGCAAGGGTTTGCCCTGATATTGCGATTGAAAAGGTGTACAGATGAAAAAAGAAAAAGAACTTTTAAAAGGTAATTATGCTATTGCTCAGGCAGCAATTCAAGCAGGGTGTCAGAGTTATTTTGGTTATCCGATAACACCTCAAAGTGAGATTGGTGAATATTTAAGTGAAAAAATGCCAGAAAATGGCAGAGTATTTGTAGCAGCAGAAAGTGAAGTGGCTGCAATTAATATGCTGTTAGGAGCTGGCTCTACAGGTGTTAAGGCAATGACATCATCATCTTCTTGTGCAGTTGCTTTAATGCAAGAAGGTTTGTCATTTATTGCAGGTGATGAAATTCCTTGTGTGCTTGTTAGTGTTATGAGAGGTGGACCCGGTTTGGGTTATATTTATCCTTCTCAAGGTGATTATTATCAAGCTACAAAAGGTGGCGGTAACGGTGATTATAAAATTGTTACTTTTGCTCCGAGCAGTGTTCAAGAATGTGTTGATTTAACATATAAGTGTTTTTACGTATCTCAAAAATACAGAACACCTGTTTGCTTGTTAGCAGACGGTATGTTGGGTCAAATGATGGAACCTGCTGTTGTAGGTGAATATCCGTATGAAGAAATTGATCAATCTTCTTGGGCATTAGATGGAGCTAAAGATAGAGAACCGAGATATATTGCTTCTATTGAACGTGAACAAGAAACTTTAAGAAAACGTGTAGTTAAGATTTTTGAAAAATATAATCAAATTTTAGAAAATGAAAATTTGTTTGAAAAATATGAAATTGACGGTGCAAAACTTGTAATAACGGCATTCGGAAGTATAGCAAGAATTGCAAAGGCTGCGGTTAAAATGGCAAGAAAAAAAGGTTTAAAAGTTGGTTTATTCAGACCTATTATGCTAAATCCGTTCCCAGAAAAAATTGTTGCTGAAATAGCACAAAAGGTAGATGGTATTTTAGATATTGAGCTTAATTGCGGTCAAATGCTTCAAGATATAAAAGCAAGTATTGCAGGTGTTGCAAGTATTCCTGTAGAATTTTTCGGAAGACCTGCAGGTATGATGATGACTGTTGAAGAAATTTATGAACAAATTGAAATAGCATACAAAAAGATAGTAGAGAAAAAATATGGAACAGCTTGTATATAAAAAGCCCGATTCAATAAGGGATGATTTTAAGATAACTTTTTGCCCCGGTTGTGATCATGGAGTTGCAGTTAAACTGGTAGCTGAAGTTCTTGATGAGCTTGGTGTAAGAGAAAATACAATTGGTATAGCATCTGTTGGATGCAGTGTTTTTTCATACGATTTTTTCAATGTTGATATAGTAGAAGCTCCACACGGTCGTTCCTTAGCTGTAGCTACAGGAGTTAAGCGTTCAAAACCGGATAAAGTTGTATTCACATATCAAGGTGATGGTGATTTGGCGAGTATTGGTATTGGTGAAACAATCCATGCTATGACAAGGGGTGAAAAAGTTACTGCTATATGTATAAATAATACAACATACGGTATGACCGGTGGTCAAGCAGGTCCTACTACACTTATAGGTCAGGTAACTACAACAACAACTAAAGGTCGTAAGGTTGAGATTTCAGGTTATCCTTTAAAAGTTTCTGAAATCTTAAAAGAAATAGATGGTACTGCTTTTGTTGCAAGAGTCACTTTAGATAGTCCTCAAGCAATTATGAATGCAAAAAAATGTATAAAAAAAGCATTCGAAGCACAACTAAAAGGATTGGGAACAGGGTTTGTTGAAATTTTGGCAACTTGTCCTACTAACTGGAAAATGACACCTCAAGAAGCTCATGCTCGTGTTAGAGGTGAAATGTCTGAAATATTTAAACCAGGAATATATAAAGATAAAGTAAGCGAGGCAAAATAATGGATTCTAATGTATTAATAGCCGGTTTTGGCGGTCAGGGGGTATTATTTATAGGTCAATTATTTGCAAGTGCTTGTATGAATGAAGGTTTAAATGTTACATGGTTTCCTGCATATGGTGCTGAAATGAGGGGTGGAACTGTTAATTGTACTGTTTGCATGTCTGATGAAGAAGTAGCATGTGCGTTTGTTGATAAACCTACAAATGTAATTGCTTTAAATGGGCCTTCTTTTGAAAGATTTGAAAGTCAAATTGTTCCGGGCGGATTAATGGTTGTTAATTCTTCTTTGGTAAAGTCTGAACCTAAAAGAAAAGATATTACTTATAAATTTGTTCCTATGACAGATATAGCAAATACCGTAGGAAATCAAAAGATGGCTAACATTGTTTCATTAGGTGCTTTTATAAAGGCATTTCCTATTGTGAAGAAAGACAGCATAATTGATTTAATGAAGCAAAAATTGACAGGTAAAAAGGCAGAAATGCTTGAAGGCAATATTAAGGCCTTAGAACAAGGTTTTGCAGCAGTTAACTAAATTAATTTTTATTTAACTAATTTTTCAACTATGCCTTTTAGTGCTATTTTAACGTGGGCGTAATTCAAACCGCCTTGCATGTAAACCGCATAAGGTTCTCTTACTGGACCATCTGCTGATAATTCTAAAGTTGAGCCTTCAATAAATGAGCCGCCTGCCATTATTAATTTATCATCATACCCTGGAACCTCATCCGGCACAGGAGTTAAATATGATTCAATCGGTGAAAAAGATTGAAGAGTTTTACAAAATTCTATTAAATGTTCAGCTGCACCAAATTTTATGGTTTGAATTAAATCAGTTCTTATTTCATAAGGTTTTGGAGTAGAAATAAACCCGATATCTTCAAAAACTTGTGATGCCAAAATAGCACCTTTAACAGCTTCAGAAACAATAGATGGTGCCATAAATATACCTTGAAAAATCAACCTTGATTGATTAAGCATAGCACCGCCTTCGCTGCCGATACCCGGAGCAGTTAATCTATAAGCTGCTTGATTTACATATTCTTCTTTACCTGCTATATAACCGCCTGCTTCAACAATTCCGCCTCCAGGGTTTTTTATTAATGAACCTGCTATTAAATCAGCTCCTACTTCTAAAGGTTCAAATTTTTCGACAAATTCACCGTAGCAATTATCTACAAAACAAATACATTTTGGATTTTTGGATTTTACTATTTCAATTATTTTTTTTATAGTTTCAATATTTAATGATTTTCTTAAAGAGTATCCTCTTGAACGTTGGATTAAAACCATATTGGTTTTATCGTCAATTTTATTTTTTATACCTTCAAAATCAACATCTGTTTCATTAATTAGGTCAACTTCATCATATAAAATACCGTGACCAATTAAAGAAGCTCTTTTATCACCTCTTGTACCAATAACTTCTTCCATCGTATCATAAGGTTTTCCTGCGACAGAAACAAGTTTTTCCCCATATCTTAAATTCCCGAATAAACAACATGCTAAAGTGTGAGTACCTGATACAAAATGATTTCTTACAACAGCTTTTTCAGCTTTAAATATATCGGCAAATACATTATCTAAAGCTTCTCTGCCCATATCATCATGACCATATCCTGATACTGTTGAGAAATGTTCAAGCCCTATTTTGTTCTTACAAAATGCTTTTAGAACCTTTTCTTGATTGTATTCTTTTATTTCATCAACAAGTTCAAAATATTTTTTTACTTTTGCTTCTGCATTATTTACTATAAATTTCTTATCCATACTTAAATGAAATCATAAATAGATATTATATTCAACAGATGGGTTATTTTTATTTCCTTCTCTTGTATGTACTAATTTTATGTTTTTTGAAGTAAAATAAAAAAGGTATTGAGGTATTATTATGGCAGAGCTTAAGGATAAAGATGAACAATATAGTACTTTCTTAAAGTACAAAGAAAATGATGAAAATGATGAAAGTAAGTTAATAATAGCTCTTAGAGTAGTATTTGTAATGTTCTTCATGGTTGCAATAACAGCTCTTACAATGTTTATTGTTACTAACTATGATGATATATCTACAATAATTGATAGTTTTACTGATAAAAAGCTTGCCGGTGTAAAAATTAGTCAGAAACCGGATTTAACCCCATCAAAGTTTAATTTTAAAATGTTAAGCCGATACCAAAATATATTACTTTTAGGTGTTGATTCTAATGGGCCGAATACTCTTCCATTTTCAGGTGTGCGTTCTGATACAATGATTATATTGAGTGTTGATTTACACGGAAAAAGCGTAAATGCTATTTCTATTCCTCGAGATAGTAAAGTATATATTGCAGAAGGTCATGGGGTACAAAAAATCAACTCTGCATATGCGCTTGGCGGTATTGATTTAACAAAAAAGACAATTGAAGAAACACTTGGTATTAAGATTCATAACTATGTAATTGTAAATGCAGAAGGAGTAAGAAAGTTAATTGACGCTATTGGCGGTGTTCCTATTCATATAGATCAAAATATGCACTATCACGATTACTCTGCAGGATTGCATATTGATTTTTCTAAAGGTGATTATGTATTATCAGGAAAACAAGCTGAAGAATATTTGAGATTTAGAAAAGATGCATTAGGTGATATAGGTAGAGTTCATCGTCAGCAAAAATTTATAAAAGCTTTAATTGAACAAGCGAAATCGCCTGAAGCTTTAAGAAAAATACCTGAAGCCTTAAAAATAGCAAGTTTATATACAAGAACTGATTTGAATCTATATCAAATGTCACAATATGCTGCTGCAGCAAGAGATATAGACTTAAATAAAGTAGAATTTGTTATGTTGCCCGGCGGTCCTAATAAAAAGGGAATTATAAGTTATTGGATTTTGGATCCTGAAAAAACGCAGCAAGTAATAAATAGATTGATATATAGACAAAAAACTGATATTGCTCAAAATGAATTTTCTGTCGGTTTAATGTATTCACGAATGAAAGAAATCGAAGCGATGGCAATACGTGAGCAATTAAAAAGTTTTGGTTATGATGTGAATTGTACAGGTAAATCTTCAATGATTGAGGAATCTCAAATTATTGGTTATAACACACAAGTCTCAAAGGATATGATTCGAGCAATGCAGAAAAAAGTTCCTGAAATAGCAGACTTTAATTATGTTCATAGTCCTGTAAGAAGTTATTGCAATAATAGTGATATAGTTATAACAATAAAGAATGATTAAAATAAGTAAGGAATATAAGAATGGAAATGTTAAAGATAGCAATACCAAATAAAGGAAGATTATCAGAAAAAATATATGATTTATTAAATTGCGCAGGACTTGTTTTTCCATCTAAAGATGAAAGAACATTGCAAGTTATAACAAAAGATAAGAAATACTCAATAATATTTGTAAGAACTCAAGATATACCTATGTTTGTAGAAAATGGTATTGCAGATATCGGTTTTACAGGATTTGATATTTTAACTGAATTAAAATCAAATGTTGATAAAATAATGGATTTAGATTTCGGTTATTGTGAGATGGTAGTTGCCGTAAAAGAAGAAGATAGTTATAAAACTTCAATGGATTTACCTCAAAACTTGAAAATAGCAACATCATTTCCGAATATAGCAAGAGAATATTTTGAGAAATTAGGTAAGAATCCTAAAATAATAGAAGTATCAGGTGCTACAGAAATTACTCCGCGTCTTGGTTTATCTGATGTAGTTGTTGATATTACTTCATCAGGGTCTACTTTAAAATCAAATAAGTTAAGAATTATAGATAAGATTTTAGAGTCTACTGCTATTGTAATTTCAAATAAAAATTTAAGTGAAGAAAAGCAAGAAAAAACTCAAGTAATATTGAGAGCATTAAAATCTGTAATAGATGCAAGAGAAAAAAAATACTTAATGGCACATGTACCAAAAGCATCGCTGGATGAAATAAGAGCATTTTTACCCGGATTATCATCACCTACTATTATGACTCTTGCAGGTGATGACGAACACGTTGTAATGCACGTAGTTGTTGATGCTGATAAAGTTTTTGACAGTATTGATAAACTTAAAAAACTTGGCGGTCAAGGTATATTAATTATGACAGTTGACCAAATGGTGAGATAATGAATTATCCTAATTTAGAACGTTTAATTGAAATAATTGATATTCTTCGCAGTGAAAACGGATGTAAATGGGATAGAGAACAAACTCATTCATCTTTAAGAAAAAATATGCTTGAAGAAGCTTATGAAGCAGTTGATGCAATAGATGATAATGATTTTAAACATCTTCAAGAAGAACTTGGTGATGTATTGTTGCAAGTTGTATTGCATTCTCAAATAGCAAAAGAAGAAAAAGCTTTTAATATAGAAGATGTTGCAAAAGGAATATCTGATAAACTTGTACATCGTCATCCTCATGTTTTTGGTGATGTTAAAGTTAGTTCTACATCTGAAATATTAGATAATTGGGAAAAACTGAAGAAAGAAGAAAAACCACACCGTACATCAATTATGGATGGTATTTCAAAGGCGCAATCAGCATTAATGAGTGCTCAAAAAATAAGTAAAAAAGCTGTTAATGTGGGTTTTGAATGGCCAAATGAGGATTCATTGTATGATTGTGTTTATTCTGAAATAAAAGAATTTAAAGACGCAAAAACACAAGAAGAAAAAGAAGAAGAACTCGGCGATATATTATTCGCGGTTGTAAATCTGGCAAGATGGAATAAGCTTGATGCTGAACAAGCATTATTGAAAGCTAATAAAAAATTTATTAACAGATTTAAATCTATGGAGAAAAATGCCAATAAAGAACTTGAACATCTTACTCTTGAAGAGTGGGATGAACTTTGGAAAAAAGCAAAGAAAGATGTTCAAAAAAACTAAAGTTTAAATAGATTTTAATATTTCAGACAAAAGATTTTTAAAGCTTTCTTTAACTCTATTTGCAGTATCAATAACTTCTTGATGATTTAACGGTGTTTCACTGACTCCGGCTGCATAGTTTGTAAGGCAGCTTATACCTAATATCTTTAAGCCACAATAGTTTGCCACAATTGCTTCAGGTGCAGTAGACATTCCAACAGCATTTGCTCCAAGCATTCTGAACATTTTAACTTCTGACGGAGTTTCGTAACTTGGACCTGTTGTTGCAGCATAAACACCTTTTTGATAATTGATGTTTAGTTTGTGAGCAATTGTTTCAGCTTTTTGTATTAATTCTTTTGAATAAACTTCACTCATATCAGGGAAGCGTGTTCCTAAAGCTTCATCATTTTTTCCGATTAATGGGTTTGTTCCCATAAAGTTTATATGGTCAGTAATTAACATTAAGTCTCCGGGAGCAAATTCTGGAGTAACAGCACCTGCTGCATTTGTTATTATAAGAGTTTTTACTCCAAGTTTTTTCATAACTTTTACAGGAAATGTTACTGTTTGCATAGAGTAACCTTCATAAAAATGGTATCTTCCCTGCATCATTACAACTTTTTTTCCGTTTATTTGAGCAAAAACAAGCTGACCTTTATGACCTTGAACATTTGATTTTTCAAATCCCGGTATATCATTATAAGGAATTATTATAGATTCAAATCCATCAGCAAAATCACCTAAACCGCTGCCTAATATAATTCCTATTTCCGGTTGAAAATCCTGAATTTTTTCTTTTATATAATTAATTGTTGATTCCATATTTATACCCCGTTTGCATAAATATTAAAAAACACAAAAGATAATGCTCCTATTATTATGCAATAATATCCAAAAAATGCAAGAGAATATTTTCCTACAAATTTTAAGAAGTATTTTATGCATAAATAACCTACTGTTGCGGAAGTTATTGTTCCTAATATAATTGCATTCCAATTGTAACTTGAAAATTCATGGAAATCGATTTTTATTATAGGATATACCATTGAAGCACCCAATATAATTGGAATACTTAGTAAAAATGAGTATCTTGCAGAGGTTAATCTGTCTTTTTTGTTTAATAACCCGGTTGCGATTGTTAAACCTGAACGGGAAAATCCCGGTAATGCAGCTAAACCCTGTGCAATAGCTATAAATATTGATGTTTTGAAATCTATTTTATCTGATTTATCTTGTATTCTTTTTGAAAATGCTTCTGCTGAAAATAACAAAATCCCCGTAAATATAAGAAGCAAACCTACAATAGCTGGAGAATATACTAAGTTCTCTGCAACATCATGCAATGGAAAAGCAATAACAACAGTAATTATTGTACCTATTAAAATGTATAATGCCATTTTTGCATTGTTATCAGAAAAATCTTTCGATTTAACTGCAGACAGAAAAGCTTTTATAATTTCAATAATATCTTTTCTGAAATATATCAATACTGCAATTAAAGTACCAAAATGGAGCATAATATCAAGAAATATTTCTTGAGAAGATTCTTGTGTCAATTCTAAACCTTTTAGCACTTTATATAAATTTGATGTAATAACAAGGTGTGCTGAACTTGAAATAGGCAGGAACTCACTAAGTCCCTGCACTATACCCATTATAATTGATTGCAATATATGCATTATTAATCCCCTATTCTAGAAGTTTATTCGTAATAACTTGCACAAGCTTTTTCTGTTTCCCATACTGATACTTTTGAAATGCAAGGTATTTTTGATTTTAATTTTTCAAAAATATATTTTGATAGTATTTCACTACTTGGACTTACATTTTGGAAATCATCTAAAGTATTTATATCCTTATGATCAAGTAAATCTAATACACTATTAAGTTCTTTTTTTAGTATCTTAAAATCTATCAATAAGTTTGATTTATCAAGCGCTGTTCCTTTTACATAAACTTCAACTTTCCAATTATGTCCGTGTTGATTTTCGCATTCACCGTCATAGTTTAAAAGATGATGTGCTGCTGAAAATGAACTTTCTACTTTTAGTTCGTGCATTATTTCCCTACATTATACTTTCTAATTTATTAATTATTTCCTGATTTGCATTAGCAAATTCATTACCTCTTGCATAAATAGCAAGTTTTAGAATTAAAGGCAGATTTAGTGCTTTGCCTGATTTTAGGTTGTTACAATATACTTCTTCATAATTATCAGGAATTCTTAATGACCAATTTGAATCACCTGATGTACCGGGGCGATTGTATACATCATATAATCCTAAGAAATCAGTAAAGAATATTTGAATATTTTCAGCTTTGCAGGCAAATAATTCAATTAATTTATTTTGAGTTAAGAATTCTGCATCATTTGAACATCTTACTGCAATTTGTTCTCTTTCTTCATCATTTGCATCAGGATATAAATCTTCTGCTAAATTTTTACCGTTTAAGTAACCTGCTTCTGTGTGTACAGTTGCATTTGCCCACATTGCAATAGGTTCATTATCATGTGTACCAACCATTGCCCAGCATCTTTCGTTAATGTTTTTACATCTGTATGGGTGCATTGGTTTCTCAGGTACTACGAATTGAATTAATTTCATACCTTGAAGATCATATTCTTTCATAACGCTAACAACCGGCATTGTTAAAGTTCCTAAGTCTTCACAAACAATAGAATCTTTATCAAGACCTACTTCTTTGGCCGCTCCGATTACTATCTTTTCTACTAAACGACCGTATTTTCTTACTTGTTCAGGTGTTAGTTTTATAATTCTTTCTTCTTTATCAGCTTCAACTTCATTGTTTAAATCGTCCATTGTTGCAATTGCATATCTTGAAAGAACAGGATGCTCGGGAGATGAATATAATCTTCCCGCACCTTCTTCAATTTTGGGTTTCCTTCCTGAAACATAAACCCAAGGGTCAATTAAACCTACCATATGGTCAATTCTTACACCACCGGGGTTTTCTGTGAACATTTTTTTATAAAGTTCCTTCATTAACAATCCGCCTTTACCAAGTGAACCATCCGGATTGAATAATTTTTCAGGATCCATTACTGGGAAGCCCCAAGCTTGACCATCTTCTGAAAAATAATCAGGTGGACAGCCTAAACACCATCCTTTTAAGAAATATGCCTGATATGCCCAGTTGTCACGGTCAGAAAATGCTACCTGACGGTCTGCTATCATTTTTAGACCTCTTGATTGTGCATATCCTCTTGTTTTTTCGTTTTGAACAGATATTACAAACTGACAGAATGAATAATATTCAATTACATCAGCATATTTTTCTTCCAATTCTTCAATTCTTTTGGCATATTGAACTTTTTGTTCATCGTTTTGAGGATTAAATAAACATTTATCTGTTTCAGATTCCCACATTGGCCAGTAATCATTACCATTCTCAATGATTAAGGCTTCATATAAAGAATCTTTTTCTAGCCAAAATTTATTCTTTTCTTTATATTCTTTAAATTTTGATTTTAATTCTGCGTTATCTAATTTTTTAAAGTTTTCAAAAGCTTCTTTTAATGCTTTTTCTTGTTCATTAAAAATGTATGAATAAGCGGTTTTGTTTGTATCTTTATTCGGATTATTTTCAGTGATTTTGTTATATGTTTCAACGGATAAAATATTAAACCATTCATCTGTTGTTAATTGTTCTAAGTCTATAAACAAAGGATTGTTTGAAAAAATAGTACCTGTATATGGCGAAGCATCAATAGATTTTGTTTTACCTGCTGGTCCTAATTGAACATCAGTAAAAACGCCTGAAAGAAAATCCATTAATTTTTTTGCGGCATTTGAATTGCTTGAGCCAAATCCTGTATTTTTACCTGATTCAGCAGGAAAACTGTTTGCGTGTGCAATAAAAGCCAGGTGTTTTTTGCCTAAAACTTTCAGTGCATCTTTAATAATATTTTTTGCTTCAACACTTGAAAACGGTGATATATTTTTTTCATCGCAGTAAGTCATAATTTCACACATCCTTAATAATAGCTATCTACAACTATTATTTTATATTCTTCAAAGATATTTTACAAGTAAAATCATCGCTTACATTTTTGTGTTAGAATTTTTTTCGAGGAGATATTTTATGCACGAAATTTTTGTACAGATGACAGATTTTTTTAAATCTATGGGAATATGGGGGTTAGCTTTAAATTCTTTTGTAGAAAGTTTCTTTTTAGTTCCTCCTCCTGATTTTTTGTTAATAGTAATGGATTTGGCAAATCCTGCAAAAGCACTTTGGTATGCTTTAGTTTGTACAATAGCTTCAGTTTTTGGTGGTGCTGTCGGATATGGCATTGGCTATTGGGGCGGGAGACCTGCTTTTAATTGGTTATTTAGAAAAGGCGGTAAAGAAAAATTTGAAGCTGTTGAAAATCTTTATAATAAATATGGTACTTTGGCCGTATTTTTCTCTGCTTTTACACCAATTCCTTATAAAGTGTTTACAATTGCAAGCGGAATTTTAAGTATGAATTTCTGGAAGTTTATGCTTGCAAGTTTTCTAGGTAGAGGTTTAAGGTTTTTTATTGTGAGTATAGTTTTAATGTTATTTGGTGAAGCTATAAAACAATATATTGAACTTGTTATTATTGCAGTTACTATTTTAATTATTTTGTTTTTTGTTATTTTGTATAAGAAAAGAAAATCCTTAATTAAACAATAGTTAATAAATAAGCAACTTTTTATTTTTACTGTATTTATAAACACTGAGTTAAGGTGTTGTATGAATATTAGTCCTATTTCGTTTAAAGGTACTTTTTGTATAGAACAAAAAGACTTAAATAATAAAAAAATTAGTAAAATTATTTCAAAACAAGATGAGTTTAATATGTCTTTTGAATCAAGTTGTTATACAAATCCTGGTAAATTGTATGTTCATATTCCAGATCAATTTGATTCTAAATTTACAAAATTATTAAAAAATCTGTTTGTACAATATGAGCAGATTCAAGATAATAATTCATTAGATGCTGATGGAATTGTTGAGAGAATGATTATTAACTTAAGTGCAGGAGCTGCTGATAAATCTTTAATAAAAGTTGATACTAAAAAACTTGATTCTGAATTGAAAAAAGATGATGAAATGTATGTGGGATATAATGGTAGAAATGGTTCAGGACTTAAATATGACAGGTTCAAATCTTTTTTAAAAACAAGTCAAGAAATTCGTTCACCTATTATTTATCTAAGAAAACTTTCCAGCGGTGAAATAGAAACACATATTTATGATGGGCGTCATAGATTTGCTGTTTTAAGAGATATGGGTATTAAACAAATTCCCGTAACTATTGATGAAGATTCATTAAAACTTGCTAGAGAAATAGGTTTGGTATAATTTCTTAAAATTTTATGAGATTCTATGTTATTTAAAAAGTCTTTGAACTTTGAAAATAATACCTCGTTATAGAGTATATAATATTGTTGACTGATTTCTTAATCAGTTTGATATTTTATAATTAATTTCGAAATAATAATTACTATGAAAAAAATTATAATAATAGCATTTATATTTATACTCTCCGGTTCTTTTAAAGCATTTGCCATAGATGAGATACAGCAAGGTGCTACGTTATCTGTTGAGGACTGTGTTGAAATAGGTATAAAGAATAATCCGCAAATAAAAATATATGAACAGTATGTAAAAATGCAGGATTATGCTGTAGGCAGAAGTAAAGCCAGTTATTTCCCAACAATAGGTGCAAGTATTGGACATGATTATGGAAATTCAGATGCCGGATATAGAGCCACACAAAATAGAGGTTCTTCTGCAAGAGTTGCCCTGAATCAACTTATATACAGTTTTGGTAAAGTTTTTTCAAAAGTTAAGATGGAAAAATTCTATAAAATTGCGGCCGAATATGATCTTCAGACTGCTATTCTTGATGTAAGTAACAGTATTAAGTCTGCTTATTATGCAGTTCTTGGTGCAAAAGCAAATGTAGACATTCAAAAAGCAAATGTTTTAGTAAATGAAAGACAATATAACAGAACAAAAGCTTTCTTCGATGAAGGTTTAGTTTCTAAAATTGATTTGGTTAACCAAGAAGTGTATTTGAGTGACGCGAAGATAAATTTAGTGAGTGCGGAAAATTTATACCAAAATGCAATTGTTCAACTCAATAATGCTATGTCTGTTGTTAATGCTCCTGATTATAATATTGAAAATACTGAAACATTTAATTTTAAAAGTAATTATGCAGAGGTTAATCTGTTAAATATTGCAAATACGACAACTAAAGCTGATGGAACTATTGAACCAAAAGAAGCTGTACTTACAATGCAGGTTGAAAAAACTAATATACTTGAAAATTATAAATTCACTGTATATCCTTATACACTTGAAGAATCTATTGAAAGAGCTTATAAAAACCGTCCTGATTTACTTTCTATGCAAGCTACAAAAGATGCTGTTAATGAAAATCTTAAATATGCCAAAAAGTCTTATCTGCCTGATTTAACAGGTTCTGTTGGATATAACTGGGGTAATAATAATTACTATTCAACAAACGGAATTACTTTAGGTGCATATTTAACTATGAGTAATCTCAATATTATGGATACAAATTTAATGATAAAAGAAAGTAAAGCTCAACTTGAAGTAGCAGAACAAAATGTAGAATTGGTTAAACAAAATATATATTTTGAAGTTCAGAATGCTTATATTAATATGATTCAATTGGAAAAAAATATACCTTTAATGCAGACAAAAGTTAAACAAACACTTGAAAACTATGAACTTGCCGATGCAAGATATGAAGTTGGCTTGGGTAATTTCATAGAACTTCAGGATGCAAAAGAAAATTATAATAATGCTCAAAGAGATTATGTGCAAACAATTTATAAATATAATGTTGCGTTAACAGACCTTCAAACAGCAATGGGAGAAAAATAATGAAAAAATATATAATTGGACTTGTTGTTATTTTGATTATAATTGTTCCGTTTGTTCTGAATAAGAAAAATGGCAAGGCTGAATATTTATCAGAGCCTATTCAAAAAAGGACAATAACTCAAATAGTAGAAGCAACAGGGACAATAGAACCAATCAATACAGTTTCTATAGGTTCTCAGGTTTCAGGCAGGATTGATGAAATATTTGTAGACTATAATTCACATGTTGAAAAAGGTCAATTACTTGCGCAAATAGATACATCATTATTTAAAGCACAACTTCAACAAGCAGAAGCTAATATTAATAATGCTAGAGCTACTCTTCAAAAAAATAAAGCATTGTTAGACTATGATACTAAAACTTACCATAGGTATAAAAATCTGTATGAAAGAAATTTAGTATCAAAAAATGATTTGGATGAGGCGGAATCTGCTTATAAATCAGATTTAGCACAAGTCTCAGCAGCAAGAGCTTCAATAATGCAAGCAGAAGCTAATTATGCTACAGCTTCAGCGAATATGGGTTATACAAAAATAGTTTCTCCCGTAAAAGGAATTGTTATTTCAAAAGAAGTAGAAGTTGGTCAAACAGTTGCTGCAAGCTTTCAAACTCCTACATTATTTACGGTTGCAGAAGACTTAACGAAAATGCAAATAGAAACAAGTGTTTCTGAAGCGGATATCGGTAAAGTTCAAGAAGGTCAAGATGTAAACTATACTCTTGACGGTTATCCTGATCTTGTATTTACGGGAAAAGTAAGTCAGGTAAGGTTATCACCAACAACTGAATCCAATGTAGTAACTTATACTGTTATTATTGAAGTTGAGAATAACGAAGGTAAATTGCTCCCGGGTATGACTGCTAATGTTTCAATTATTACCGGTAAAAAAGAAGATATACTAACAGTTCCGAATGTAGCGTTGAAATTTACCGTTGCAGGAAATACACAAAAGTATGATCAAAAAGGTATATGGATTAATAAAAAAGGTAAACCCGTAAGAATAAATATTGAAACAGGTGTAAGTGATGATAATTATACTGAAATAATCTCAGATAAAATTAAAGAGGGAGATCTTGTGTATACAAGAAATCTCAATAGCTCAAAGAAAAAACAAAATATGAGAGTACCAAGGATATAATATGGCGTTAATTGAAGTAAAGCATGCTATAAAAACATATAAAACAGGTGAAGAAAGCTTTAATGCTTTAGATGATGTTTCTTTATCAATAGAAAAAGGTGAACTTGTTGCAATAATGGGAACTTCAGGAAGCGGGAAATCTACTTGTATGAATATGCTTGGTACATTAGATAAACCTAATTCGGGAAGTTATTATCTTGATGGTATTGATGTACTTTCTCTTTCACCTGATGAACTTTCTGATATAAGAAATTTGAAATTGGGTTTTGTATTTCAAGGTTTTAACTTGATTTCAAGAACATCAGCTATAGATAATGTAGAATTACCGATGATATATAAAGGAATTCCGGAAGAAGAACGTCATAAAAGAGCAAGAGAAGCATTAAAAATTGTTGGTCTTGAAAAAAGAGAAGACCATATGCCAAATCAAATGTCAGGCGGTCAACAGCAAAGAGTTGCTATTGCAAGAGCAATTGTAAATGATGCTCCTTTGATTCTAGCAGATGAACCCACAGGTAACTTAGATACAAAAACAAGTATAGAAGTTATGGAATTTTTTGTAAGATTAAATGAACAAACAGGTAAAACAATAGTAATTGTTACTCATGAACCTGATATTGCAGAATATTGCAGAAGAATTATTCGTTTTAAAGATGGAAAAATAGTTTCGGATTTATCAAGAGAAGAGTGGCAAAAAACAAGGACAAGGCAGACGTAATTATGATGGATTTAAAATCTACAACTAAAATGGCGATTAATTCACTAAAAGTGAATAAGCTTCGTTCTGCTCTGACAAGTTTAGGTATTATTATAGGTGTAAGTGCAGTAATCATAATGCTTGCTATAGGAACAGGCGCAAGTAAACAAGTTCAGGCAAATATGGAATCTATGGGAAGTAATTTGCTTACAATTCGTTCTTCATCAGCTAGAACAGGCGGTGTAAGTTTAGGTATAGGTACACGTCCATCTTTAACATTAAAAGATGCTACAGCTATTGAAAAAATGATTCCCGATATTGATGCAGTTGCACCTGTTTCTAATGAGAGTAAACAGGTTATGTACGGTAATCAAAACTGGCAGACTACCGTTTATGGTACAACACCAAAATATTTATATGCTAAAAATTACGAAATAGATTTAGGCAGAAGATTTTCTTTTGAAGATGTTAAAAATAGCGCAAAAGTATGTTTAATAGGTTCTACTGTTGCAACTGAATTATTCGGTGATGTTTCACCTATTGATAAGGTTATAAGAATTGGAAATGTTCCATTTAAAGTTCTTGGTACTTTAAAAACTAAAGGTTCATCAGGACCATTTGATCAGGATGATTTAATTTTTATCCCTATAACAACGGCTCAAAAGAAATTATTTGGGGTTGCTTTCCCTGGTACTGTAAAAATGATAATAGTTAAAGGTCAAGATGCCGATACTCTAAATAATGTCGAAAAAAATATAGAAGAACTTTTAAAACAAAGACATAATATCGGTAAAAATCAAGTTAATGACTTTGAAATAAGAAATTCAGCAGAATTTCAGGAAAAAATGAAATCAACAGTTCAAACTTTTGCCATTCTTTTGGCATCTATTGCTTCTGTATCATTGCTTGTTGGCGGTATTGGGATTATGAATATTATGCTTGTTTCTGTTACAGAAAGAACAAAAGAAATAGGTATAAGAATGGCAATAGGGGCAAGGGCTTCTGATATCAGATGGCAATTTTTGATTGAATCATTTTTATTATCTATGATCGGAGGTTTAATTGGTGTAGCTACCGGTATAATAGGGGCAAAGTCTGTTGAATTTTTCTCTGAAGGTATGAGTATTTCAATTTCATTATTCTCTATATTTCTTTCTTTAGGATTTTCGGGGCTTGTTGGTATCGCTTTCGGATATTATCCTGCTTACAAGGCTTCATTATTAAATCCTATTGATGCTCTAAGATATGAATGATATAATTCTTCTATGAAAATTGAAAAAATAACCAATAAGCAAGTTTGTTTTTATATTCTGTTATTTTTGTTTGTTATTTTATTTAGTGTTTATCTGGGGCATAATTTTGCTATTTTTGAAGATGATTTGGTTTATTCAACATATTATAAAAGTGAAAAAATTTTTAATTGTTTGAATTTTAACTTTGGTCATGGTGGCGGTTATTTGGGGTATTTTTTATCTAAATTCTTATCTTTTGGACTACCTAATTTATTATCAATTCACCCTTGTGACTTTACTGTTTTTCATTTAGTGATTAAAGGATTTTTTACAATTATTACTTTATTATTAATTGCGAAATTTTCTACCTTCTTTTATAGGTCGAAACCAATTTTTATATCAGTTTTTTCTTTTTTGATTTTTTATTATTTCTTTTATTTATGTAAATTAGAAACATTAATAGCTGGTGTAAGTTATAATTATTATAGATATTCTTTTTCTCTTATATTTTTTAGTGTTGTAGTTTATTTTATATTTGAAAATCTTATAAAAAATAAAAAAATTACAAGATTTAAATCAATTTTCTTTATTCTTCTTTGTGCTTTTATAGCAGGTACTTCAAGCGAAATTATATTTATAACTTTAATACTTTTTTCAATATTAATATTACTATATCAGTTGATTATATTTTCTATTTCGTCATTTAAAAAATCACCTGAATTTTTGAATTCATGTAAGTTTAATATTGGTAAAAGTTTTTTCTTAATGTTTTTAGTATTAAGTTTAGCGGTTTTTAGCTTTGTATCATCTTCAGGTTTTAAAGAAGTTTCAATGTCTAGAGGATTATCAAATATATTGATTACTAAAGATCTATTGCAAAACTTTATTAACCAATATATTCAGCTTTATTTTTTTGATGAAATTGTTTATTGGATTTTATTTATTGTATTGTTTGTTATAAATGTTGTTATAGCATATAAAAAACACGAAATAAAAAAATTAATACTGCCGTTTTTATTGCAAATTTCTATATTAGGAACTATATTTTCTTTAGTATTTTGCAAAGAAACATATTATACAGGTGGGTTTTGGCTTGTTCATAATCATATAAGGTTTATTTTTTCAGTGTTGATTATGTATCCTATGTTAATGTTTTTAAGTTACTTTGTTAAATCATTGGTATTAAAGTGTTGTAATTCTTTGGATAAGAAGAAAATTATTAATCATATAACATTGATAATTATGGTACTTTCTGTATCTTTTGCAGGTTTATTAATCGAAACAATTAATGGTAATGAATATAGAAATTTCTATAAGAAGATTGAAAATTTTAAAGTTTTTCACTATAAATTGGAAAAGGTATTTCGATTTTATTATTTGAAAAAAGAGGTCCCATATCTGCCAGGTTATATTAATTACAGGGATATCTACCGGTTTAAAAAACCAACAGGCGAATTTTGTTTTATTGACCGCTATAATAATTTTTTACAAGCTTATTATGCCAACATATACAAAGATGATAATGTATACAATTTGCTTTATTGCGTATCAGATAAAGCTATTGAAAAATTCTATGAGAATGGTGGAACATTTACAGAAGAAGAACTTAAAAGTATTAAGTTCTCCCGTCTTTTTGATGAAAATTTTGTTTTGAATAAAGAAACTAATTAAATTCTTTTTTTAGAACAACCGCAAGAGCTTTTAGTTCATCAAAAAGTTCTGCAAATTGTTCAGGATACAAAGATTGAGCTCCATCACAAACTGCTGTTTCAGGTGAATTATGAACTTCAATTATTAAACCGTTGGCACCAGCTGCAATTGAAGCTTTTGACATAGGCGCAACTTTATCTCTTAATCCTGTTGCGTGGCTTGGATCAACAACAACAGGTAAGTGGCTTATTTTCTGCACAACGGGTATTGCACTTATATCAAGAGTATTTCTTGTTATATGCTCAAAAGTTCTTATACCTCTTTCGCACAATATAACTTCTCTATTTCCACCTGCCATAATGTATTCTGCAGACATTAACCATTCTTCAATTGTTGCACTTAAACCTCTTTTTAATAATACAGGTTTTCTTACTTCTCCAAGACTCTTTAATAAGTTAAAGTTTTGCATATTTCTTGCACCTACTTGAAGAATATCAACGTATTTTAAGAACATAGGAATTTGAGCAACTTCCATTACTTCTGAAGTTACTACCATATCATATTTATCAGCTACTTCTCTTAGAATTTTTAAACCTTCTTCACCTAGCCCCTGAAAAGCATAAGGTGATGTTCTTGGCTTAAATGCGCCACCTCTTAATACTTTAACTCCATAGCTTTTGAGTTTTTTTGCGGTTTCATCCATTTGTTCATATGTTTCAACCGTACAAGGTCCTGCAATCATACCTATATGGTCACTGCCAAATTTAACACCTTTAACATCGATAATTGTGTCTGTTGGTTTGAAAACTCTGCTTACCAGTTTATATGGAGAAGAAATCCTTATAACTTCTTTAACTCCATCTAAAAGTTCAATATCTCTTTTATCAATTACTTTTCTTCCTACAGCGCCAATTACTGTATGATCGGCACCTTTTGATATATGAGCATCAAATCCTTTTTGTTTTATAAAATCGATAACTTTTTGTATTTTTTCTTCGCCTGCGTTTGGCTGCATTACTATTAACATACTTAACTCTCCTTAACTTGATTATATAATAGACATGCAATTAATGAATTAATTATAAATTTTTCTATTACATAAATTTCTTGTATTTAAATATATCATTTGCTAGAATGTATTATAAACAGGAGGTTATAATGTTTAAAATTAAATTTATCTTAACAGCTTTATTAATAATGTTTGCTGCTAATCTTTCTGCTAATGCAGGTACAATCGGTTATGCTGATTTTCAAAAAGTAATTAATGACTATTCATATGCTCGTAACGCTTATAAAGATATTGATAATAAATTAGTTGAACTTCAAGAATATGCAATTAGTAAAGATAAGCAATATAAAGCTATTGAATCGCCAATTCAAAAGAAAACTTTTGAAGAACAAATTCAAAAAGAATTTAGAGCTAAAGAAGAAAGAATTTATAATTTAAAAACACAAAAAGAAAAAACTATTCGTGACAACATTTTAGCTGCTTGTAAATCAGTAGCTGCTGCTAAAAAGTTAGATGTAATTCTTGACTATGGTGTTGTATACGCAGGCGGTGTTGACGTTACTAACGATATTATTCAATATTTAAATACTCAAAAGAAATAATATTTTGTAGTTTTTTACATAAGAGAAGCCCGAATATTTAATATATTTATAAAGGCTTCTCTTATTAGTTCTAACAGAAATCGGGGTTTATATGAAAATTATTGACATTATTGAAAAAAAGAAAAAAGGCGGAGTTTTAACTGAAGATGAAATTAAATTTTTCATTAACGGTATAATGGATAATTCTATAGAAGATTACCAAACCAGTGCATTATTAATGGCTATTTATTTTCAAGGAATGAATATAGATGAGACAACTTTCCTTACAAAATATATGGTTGAATCAGGTGAAATTTTAGATTTATCATCTATTTCTAATAATATTGTGGATAAACACTCTACAGGCGGTGTTGGAGATAAAATAACATTAATGTTTTTACCTTTAATGGCTGCATCTGATTTATATACTGCAAAATTGTCAGGTAGAGGTTTAGGTCATACAGGCGGTACAATTGATAAACTTGAATCTATTCCAGGCTTTAGAACTGATTTATCTATTGATGAATTTAAATCAAAAGTTAAAGAACATAAAACAGCAATTGCTGCTCAAACATTATCATTAGCCCCTGCTGACGGTAAATTGTATGCGCTTCGTGATGTAACTTCTACTGTTGATATTATTCCTTTGATTGCATCTTCTGTTGTTTCTAAAAAAATAGCATCAGGTGCAAATCATATAATATTGGATGTTAAATACGGTTCAGGCGCATTTTTAAAGACTCCAGAAGAAGCACAGAAACTCTCTGAAGTTATGGTTGAAGTAGGTAAAAGATTAAATAGAAATATTTGTGCTGTAATAAGTTCTATGAATCAGCCTTTAGGTAGAGCTATCGGAAATTCAGTGGAAATTCAAGAAGTTATTGAATTCTTAAAAGGTAATATGGAACCTGATTTGAAAGAAATTACATTTACTTTGGCTCAGACTGCTTTTGAAAAAACAGGTAAATTTTCTTCTAAAGAGGAAGGATTTAAGTATTTGGAAAATCTTATTTCTTCAGGTGCTGCACTTGAAAAATTTAAGGAGATTGTTGCTTCACAAAATGGTGATATTTCAATTTGTGATGATTATACAAAACTTCCTCAAGCATCAGTTAAGTATGAAGTTAAATCTCTTAAAGACGGTTTTGTAAAAAATATTGATGCTCTGAAGGTGGCTAAAGCTTGTAAAAACTTAGGTGCCGGAAGAGAAAAGAAATCAGATTCTATTGATTATTCTGCAGGTATATATTTGACTCAAAAATATGGTGAACCTGTTTGTAAAGGTGAAACAATTGCTGTTTTATATACAAATAAACAAGATGCAATTAAAGATGCGGAAGCTTTAGTTATTGATGCGTTTGAAATTTCAGATGAAGAACCTAAAGCTCAATCTTTGATATATAAAATAATTCACTAAATAAAAATATAAATTTAGCTTATTTTTCTGTTGAATTCTTCAATCAAGTTATCAGCAGGAACTCTTTTTAGTGCAATATATTCATAAACAGGTTCAAGATATTTTTCTTCGCTTTTTTTATTTTCTCTTAAAGAATAATATGAAATATCGAAGAATTCTTTTATTAAATCAATTATGACAATATTCTTTAATTTTGATTGAATACCTTGAATAGGTGAATCTTTTCTCAAATTCATAAAATCTTCATATTCATAATTTGATAAAATCTTATTTATTTCATCCATTGCATCGGAATTATACATAATACCCTTCCAAAAAGCAGGAATAGAAAGAGTCATAAGAGTATTTTGCGCATCATGATTTCTTATTTCAACGTAACTTTTTAATCTTACATCGGGGAAATATAAACTTATATGATTTTGCCAATCTTGAATTGTTGCATTAAGTCTCATATATCCGTTTAACATAAAATCTCTAAATGTTTGCTGTGTTGCAAAACAATTATTTCCTCTTTGAATAAATATCATAGGAACATCAAGAAGAACTTCTGTATAATCAGCAAAAGAAAAATCTGTTTTTTTATCAAATAATTTAGCATTTATATAACCGCATCTGTCTTCGTCTACATTCAGCCAAGAGTTTGCTCTGAAAGATTTATATCCTGTAAGTTTTGATTTTCTTATTGGAGAATTAGCATATATACTGCTGATTATAGGACTCATTTTTAAAGCAAGAGAAAGCTTTTTTATGGCGTCTTCTTCACTATTATAGTCAAAATTTGCTTGTACCCCGGCAGTTTCTCTCATCATAACAAATGGAGTTAAACCTTTTGTCGGAAGATATTTGGTCATATGTTCATACCGTTTTTTCGGTATGATTGTTATATCTTCATATGTTGAAACAGGTTGAATTCCGCTATCTAAAACACAAGCTCCTATTTCGTCTGCATAAGTTGCAAGATTTGTATAGAAATCTTTTAACTTTAAACTTATTTCATCTAAAGTGTCATAAGGAATAAGGCTTAATTCAATCTGGCTTCCCGGCTCAAGTGAAATTGTCCCAATATCACTTTTTAAGCCAAGTAAGTTATCATTTTCATATATTCTTTGCCATTTATTCTCATCAAAAAGTTCTAAGACTTTAACTATATCTTCATATTTAACTGCCTTAAAATTATTTTTGTATACAAGAAGTTTTTCTGATTCAACACCTATTGTTTTTGTGGTTTTACATCCTGAGAAAAATGTTTCAATCAGCTGACTTTTATTTAAGATTATATTTGCAGAGTTATTTGTTAACAGCATAGAGCCTTTCTTTTGAAAAATGCTTTTCAATTAATTTTTCTATACAAGTCATTATTTTATCTTCAAAGTGAATATTATAATGTTGATTTATTTCTCTGATAAAATAACAAGGGCTTGTTACATTTATTTCTATTACTTTTTCATTTATAACATCGAGCCCTACTAAATATAATCCTCTTTCGGATAATTTTTTTGCTATTGTCTGTGCTAATTTTATTTCCTTTGGAGATAATAAAGCATCTTTAAAATATCTGTCTGAATGTATTGAAAATTTAAAATTATGGTCTCCTGGTAGTTTTTGTATACATTCTTCTAATACAGTTTCGCCTATTATTAATACTCTTTTATCTCCGAATTTTGCTTCCGGAAGATATTCTTGAATCATAACAGGAGTTTTTCCGTTCTCAGTCATATTATTAATAATTGTAAGAAGATTCTTATCTTCTTTGTTTAAATAATAGACCCCATTGCCAAAACATCTGTTTAATGGTTTTAAAATGGCTTCTTTATTTTCTTCTACAAAATCTATAATTAATTCTGCCGAGCTTGTAACTATATTCTTTGGTACAAATTTATTGAAATAATTAATATGGAATTTTTCGTTAAAGTTTTTTATTTCAGTCGGGTCATTTATTAAAAGCGTTTTTTCTTTATCTACATAGTCAAAGATATAACAAGCATTTATATAATTGATATCAACAGGAGGATCAGGACGGAAAAATACAACATCAAAATCATTTATCAGTTGTTTTTGTTGTTCTTTGTTGTAGAAAATATTCTCTTCTTTTAAGTATGATTCTCTGCTAAGTACATATGCTTGTGCATTTTCTATAAATAAATCACTCTTTATAGCTATTGATACTTTATAATTTCTTTTTAAGAACTCTTTTATAAACCAAAAGTTTGTTACTAAATCATTAAACTCAAAGTATTTTAATTCAACTTCATCTATAATAAAAAGAATTTTCTTTGACATAATATGCCTCTTTCTCTATTTAAGGGTAGCACTTAAATTGTTTTTTTCAAATACAAAAGAGTTAATTATATTGTTTATTGTTAATAAAAAAAGGAAGCTTTAGCTTCCTTTTTTAGAATAAAATTTTAATAAATTTATTTGACTTCTTTAGATATAGCATCAGTAATATCAATACCGCCTGATAATACAACACCTTTTGCAAGAACTAAGTTATATCCGTTTGCTTTTGCATTTTTATCAATTACGCTTGATATGTTTTTATCAATAGCAAGTAACTTTGTTTCGTAATTTTTCGCAATAGCGTCTCTTTTTGCATGAAATTCTTTATTATATTTTTCTTCTAAAGCTTTCTTCTTTTTAGCATCTTTTTCTTTATCAAGATTTGTTTTAGCTGTTTCAATAAATTTAGCTAATTCTTGACCTTTTTTCTTTTGTTCATCTTTTAAAGCCTTAACTTGAGAAGAAGATGCTACAACTTTTTGAACATCAACAACAGCTACTTTAAAATTTGAAGGTACATCTGATATTGCATAGTTACCTGCAGCAAGACCAATCGCAAATGCTACTATAGATACCGTTAAAAATTTTAGACTATTTTTCATTTTGTACTCCTTTTAATGTGTTGATTATAGCATTTTAGGTTGACTTTTTCAAATTATCCTTATGACTAACTCTTAAATGCATTGCTTATAGATGTTTTAAAATCAGGTTTTAGAATTCCTTTTTCTGTAATAATACCTGTAATAAGTTCATTAGGGGTAACATCAAATCCGGGGTTTATTATATTAACGTCTTTTGCACAAATCCAGTCGCCGTTTATATGTGTTACTTCTTCGTGTGAACGTTCTTCGATAGGTATTTCTTTACCTGATTTTATAGATATATCTATTGTTGATAATGGAGCTGCAATATAGAAAGGAATATTATGGTATTTTGCTGCAATTGCAACTGTATATGTACCTATCTTATTAGCCGTATCACCATTTGCTGCAATTCTGTCTGCTCCTACTACAACCATATCAATCATTCCTTTTGACATAAAGTATGAACACATGCCATCAGTTATTAAAGTTGTAGGTATTCCGTCACTGGTAAGTTCCCAGGTTGTTAATCTTGCACCTTGTTGTCTTGGTCTTGTTTCATCAGCAAAAACCTTAATTGTAGGATCTTTTGCAAATGCACTTCTAATAACACCTAAGGCGGTACCATAGCCTACGGTCGCTAAAGCACCAGCATTACAGTGAGTTAATATTGTTGCACCTTTTGGAACTACTTGTGCTCCATAATCTCCCATTTTTTTATTTATTTCTATATCTTCATTTTCAAGTTTAATTCCGTTTTCAATTAAAGCTTTGGTTATTTCATCAATATTTCCTTGTATTTTTGATGCAAGTTCTATTTGTTGATTAACTCCCCACATTAAATTTACAGCTGTTGGTCTTGATGATTTTAAGTATTCGCCTCTTTCTTTTAATTTTGCAAGAAATTCTGATTTGTCAGTTATTGATTTAGATAGTTCTATAGCTGCAAGTGAAACACCATGTACACCTGCTATTCCTATTGCAGGGGCACCTCGAACTATCATATCTTTGATTGCAAAAAACATTTCTTCATCAGTTTTTATGTCTACAGTTTTATATTCTTTTGGTAAAACAGTTTGGTCTATCATTCTTGATACATTATCTACCCACTCGATAGTTTTAATTTTTGATTCAAAAGCCATTTTATCCTCTGTTTCTCGGTTTAAAATATTCATAGAAATATGCTGTTAAAAAGCCTGAAAATGTATTCATTAATCCGCATAAAAGTGCAATTAGAATAATCATTGGTATTAAAAATCCAATATTCATAAAAATAACTTTTATCCATAGAAAAGATTGGATTTTAAATATCAAATTCAAAATAAAAGCTATAGGAAAATATATAGTAGCAAAGCCTAAAAAAGCACTTGCGCCTGATATAGCACCAATAGTTAAACATTTTTCTGTTTCTACATCTTCTATTAGTTTTAGTTTATGTAAGTATATTATGATAAATGGTGCCACTAAGAACATTACAGCTAAAAAAGCAATCCAGGTAAAAGCAGGTATTAAAGGTATTACTCCAAGAATACCTCCTATTATAAATGAACAAATGAAAATGATTTTTAGTAAAGCTTTATTTATCATTATAGTTTCCTTTAATTTATGTTATTACGAGCAAAGCAAAGTGCAATAGCTATAGAGTCTAAAGTGTCATCCAGTTTTGGTAATTTTTTGTATTCAATACTCATTTGTACAATTTTTGCTACTTCATCTTTTGTTGCTCTTCCATAACCTGTTATTATTTGTTTTACTTCAATCGGAGTGAATTCCTGTATTTTAATTTGATTTTTTTGTAAAACAGAAAGGATAACACCTCTTGCTTCAGCTACAGGGATTATTGTTTTTTGATTTTTAAAATAGAACAATTTTTCTATGCTGGCAAAATCCGGTTGGAATTTTTCTATAATTGTTTGCATATCAGTTTCTATTTCTAAAAGTCGCTCAGCATCAGTTTTATCTTTGTCTGTTTGTATAGAACCTGATGAAATTAAAATATTTTTATCTTTTACAATATCTATTACCGAATAACCTACAATAGCAAGTCCCGGGTCAATTCCTAATATTCTCATTCTTTAATTATATTTTAGATTTTTATTAAATATTAATAATTTAAATTTTTGTAATAAAAATATATAGTAATTAATTTCTAAATGTAAATTTTGTAAAATTTTGTAATAGTTTTTCCTTTATTTAGGCAATTTGTGGCATTTCTCTTTTTTTAAATAAATAATGGTATAGAAAAAGTAGATAAGGAGAAGTATATCGTGGGTGTATCTCAGGTAAATTTAGGAACAAATGATTCACAAGTTTATCAAAATAAAGGTAATTATGCAAAAACCGGAGCTAAAATCGGTGCAGTTGCAGGTGCTGGTATTGCAACAAAAAATGCATTAACAAATAAACAATTTATAAAAGATATTTTCGAAAAAAGCTCAAAAACGTTGGGAAAAAATGCATCAAAAGGTGCATTAATTGCCGGTATGGCTGTTGGCGCCGGAGTTTTAATGGCAGTCGGATCCGCAATTGGATTAGGTGTCGGTTCTATTCTTAATGGTATTAAAAATAAAAAAGAATAACTTCCTGAGTAAGTATACAGAATTTTTCAAAACCAAAAGACCGTAATAAATAGTACGGTCTTTTAGTTTTAAAAATATAAATTTAGTCTAGATAACTGAAAAATTATAAAATGGTATAATTTAAAAATTATGGTCTTATTCTATCCATTAGTCTTGGAAATGGAATAGTTTCACGTACGTGGTGAAGACCACATATCCAGGCGACAGTTCTTTCTATACCTAAACCAAAGCCGGCATGAGGAACACTTCCATACTTTCTTAAATCTAAATACCAGTCAAAAGTTTCAGGATTAAGATTTTGTTCTTTTATTTTAGCCATTAATTTATCAATGTCTTCTTCTCTTTGACCGCCGCCAATAATTTCGCCGTAACCTTCAGGAGCAATCATATCAACACAAGCCGCTTTATCATTTTCTGCTTGTTTAAAGTAAAAAGCTTTAACGCTCATTGGGTAATGGTGAATCATAACGGGTCTATCGAATTCTTCAGAAATAAGAGTTTCTTCGTCACCCCCAAAATCTTCTCCATATGGAGTGTCATTACCTTTTTTATGAAGTATTTCAATAGCTTCATCATAAGAAATTCTAGGAAATGGACGTTTAATATTTTCAAGTTTAGAAATATCTCTTTCAAGGGTTTCTAAATCTTGACGGTTATTTTCAAGTACTTTAGCAACAATATATTCAACAAATTCTTCAGCTAAATCCATATCGTCCCAAATATCAGCAAAAGCCATTTCCGGTTCTACCATCCAGAATTCTGTTAAGTGACGTCTGGTTTTTGATTTTTCAGCTCTGAATGTCGGACCAAAACAATAAGCTTTACCGACAGCCATAGCTGCGGCTTCCATATATAATTGTCCTGATTGACTTAAATATGCTTTTTGATCAAAATAATCGGTTTCAAATAATGTAGTAGAACCCTCACAGGCATTTGGAGTAAAAATTGGAGCATCAACAAGTGTAAATCCGTGAGAATCAAAAAAGTCTCTTACGGATTTTATAATTGTATGACGAATGTTTAATATTGCTTTTTGTTTTAAAGAACGAAGCCATAAATGGCGGTGTTCCATAAGAAAATGAGGACCATGTTCTTTTGGGGTTATTGGGTAGTCGTTTGCAACACTTATAACTTTAACATCTGTAGCATCAATTTCATAACCGATTTTTGAACGATCATGTTTTTTTACCGTTCCTTTTACTTCAACAACGCTTTCTTGTGAAATTTTGTCTGCAAGTTCAAAAACTTCATCAGATACATTGCCTTTAAAAACTACAGCCTGAATTTCAGCAGTTCCGTCACGAAGCTGAAGAAAATGAAGTTTTCCGCTTGAACGTTTGTTATATAGCCACGCTTGTAATACTACTTCTTGGTTTTCATAATCTTTAATGTCTTCAATCCAAATTTTTTTCATAAAAAATTAACCCCATAAAAATACTATGCGGGTTAATTTTAACACAATTTCACTATAAATTGAATAAAACTATAAGTTTAAATCTTCTATAAAATTTTTGACAAATATATCCCAAGATTCGGCTGTAGGATGTTTATCTGGAAGCATATATTTGTCTTCCGATAGGTCTTCTTTAATATTTTTTTGTACATCATATATAATAAAACCTTCATCCTCAAGTTCTTTCCATCGCTCAGTATTATATATTCTTACTATTTCCTTATCATTTATATAAACGTCTTTTGACGAAGGATGTTTTACTAATATGAATTTTGAATTTGGGTAGTGTTTTTTTGTTTCATCTTTAATATTAATCAGGTAATCTTTAAGTAAGTCAAATGTATTTGTATCATTATATTTTTTACCTTCTTCAATAGCGATATGTTCTCTAAGAAATTTTAATCTGCATATTTGTCTCAAGAAAAAATTTAATTTTTCTTCAACTAATGTTTTGTTTTTTTGTTTGTAACTTATATAAATCGGACTGGTAAATGCTCCATATTTATTATGCCACATTCTTGGTATATGATATGGTATAATTACATATATTACATACTCAATATCATCAGAGCCAAATATTTTGTATGTTTTTGGTTCTCTGAGTTCCCATAATGCTGTAGCTAGTCCCATTCCTGCTATTGCTAAATTATATACATTTCTTGAAGTTGCTTTTGATAATTTATTTGCTAGTTTCTCATTATCAGGTAAATAAATTCCTTCTGCATATGAACAACCAAGTATTAATATCGATTTTTTCTTATGATCATTATCATTATGAATGATTTTTCTAGGAAATTGCATAAATGTTTCATAATTTTCATTATAATATTTTCTAAAACTTTTGAATTTTAATGAATAATTAAATTTAGGTAATACACTTTCTAAATTTTCCTTTTTTGTATAATTCTTTGTAATATTTTTTATGAATATATTGTATTCTTTTTTCGCTAGAATAAAATCAATTAAAACCAATATAGATATACAAATAAATACATTTAAAAATATAATATATAAAATTTTTTTCATAAAAAAATTAACCCCATAAAAAGACTATGTGGGTTAATTTTAACATACTTTTTAATGTATATAAATAACTATAAATTATTTATTATTTTTTGGATTTCAGAATTTGTTTCTTCACATATTGTGCTGTTTAAAATTCTGTTAATTGAAGCAGCCGGTTCTTCTTCAATTTGAGTATTTTCAATTATTTGTTTATTATTGACAGAATTATTCTTAATATACTTTTGTATTGCTTCAATAGTTGCTTTTGTATCACCTAGTATATTTTTGTATATATTGTTGATTTTGTTTACTTCTGCCATCATAACTCTCCTTTTTTATCTCATATGAAATCTAATTCGGCCAAAAAAAAGGAAACTTTAGTAGTTTATTAAAAAAAATAATTTTTCTTTACAAAAGATGAACTATATTTTTAACTTTTTGAAGCATGTTCTTTAAAAAAAAATGTGTTTATGTAAAGATAAAAATGGCGTAAGCTAAGTGTAATTTAAATTAAGTAGTGATAAATAAAGGAAAAAGAAAATGGCAAGAAAAGTTCCATTGGAAAGAGTAAGAAACTTTGGTATTGCTGCCCACATCGATGCAGGTAAAACAACTACCACTGAACGTATTCTTTTCTACACAGGTAAAACTCATAAACTTGGTGAAGTGCACGATGGCGCTGCTGTAACTGACTTTATGGAACAAGAACGTGAAAGAGGTATTACAATTCAATCTGCAGCTGTAACAGCAATGTGGAAAGATCACCAATTTAACATTATCGATACTCCCGGGCACGTTGACTTTACAATTGAAGTTGAACGTTCACTTCGTGTATTAGATGGTGTTGTTGCTGTATTCTGTGCTGTTGGTGGTGTTCAATCACAATCAGAAACAGTTTGGAGACAAGCAAACAGATATGAAGTACCAAGAATGGTATTTGTTAATAAAATGGATAGAACAGGTGCTGATTTCTATAGAGTTGTTGACCAATTAAAAAATAGATTAAACGCAAATGCAGTTCCTATCCAATTACCAATCGGTGCAGAAGACAAATTTACAGGTTTAGTTGACCTTATGAATATGAAAGCTGTAATTTATACTAATGACTTGGGTACAGATATCAGAGAAGAAGAAATTCCTGCAGATATGCTTGAAAAAGCTCAAGAATACAGAGCTGAAATGATTGAAAAAATTTCAGAAACAGATGATGATTTGATGATGAAATTTATGGAAGGTGAAGAACCTACTGTAGATGAATTAAAAACAGCTTTGAGAAAAGCAGTTTGTACAAACCAAATCGTTCCTGTATGTTGCGGTACAGCATTCAAAAATAAAGGTGTTCAATTATTATTGGATAACGTTGTTTACTATATGCCATCTCCATTAGATGTAAAAGCTATTGAAGGTGAACTTGAAAATGGAACAAAGGTAGAAAGACATTCTTCAGAAAGTGAACCATTCTCAGCTTTAGCATTTAAAATTATGACAGACCCATATGTAGGTCGTTTAACATTCTTAAGAGTTTATTCAGGTAAATTGACAGCCGGTTCATATGCATTGAATGCAACAAACGGTAAAAAAGAACGTATTTCAAGATTAGTTCAAATGTATGCTGATCAAAGAAATGAAATTACAGAAGTATACGCTGGTGATATCTGTGCAGCAGTTGGTTTGAAAGATACAACAACTGGTGATACATTGTGTGATGAAAATGCACCAATAATATTGGAAAAAATGGAATTCCCTGATCCTGTTATTTCTGTTGCTATTGAACCAAAAACAAAAGCTGACCAAGATAAAATGGGTATTGCACTTCAAAAACTTGCTGAAGAAGACCCATCATTCAGAGTTAAATCAGATTCTGAAACAGGTCAAACAATTATTTCCGGTATGGGTGAACTTCACTTAGATATTATTGTTGACCGTCTTCTAAGAGAATTTAAAGTAGATGCAAATGTTGGTAAACCACAAGTTGCATACAGAGAAACTATATTAGGAAATGCTGATCAAGATTCTAAATTCATCAGACAATCAGGTGGTAAAGGTCAATACGGTCACGTTAAAATCAGAATTTCTCCAGCCGGTGAAAATGAAGGTTTTGTATTCGAAAACAAAATCGTTGGTGGTGCTATTCCGAAAGAATACATCGAACCAGCAAGAAAAGGTATGGAAGAAGCTCTTGAAGGCGGTATCTTAGCCGGATATCCTATGATTGACGTTAAAGTTGAACTTTATGATGGTTCATACCACGATGTTGACTCTTCAGAAATGGCATTCAAGATTGCTGGTTCTATGGCTATCAAAGATGGTTGTAAAAAAGCAAGACCTTGTATCCTTGAACCTATGATGAAGGTTGAAATTGAAATTCCTGATGAATATACAGGTACAATTATCGGTGATATTTCAAGACGTCGTGGTCGTATCGAAGGCCAAGAACCTATTGGTAATACAGGTAACGTAATCGTTAGAGCAACTGTTCCATTAGGTAACATGTTTGGTTACGCTACAGACTTACGTTCAAATACTCAAGGTAGAGGTACATTCTCTATGGAATTCTTGAAGTATGAACAAGTTCCAACAAATGTTCAAGAAGAGATTATTTCAAAATCAGGCGCTCGTGCTTAGTTGAAATAAAAAAAGATAAAAAAGAGGCATTATATAATGCCTCTTTTTTTGTGATGGTTAAGCATTATTAATTTCATTCTGTAACTTATTTTCTTTTAAGTACCAGCTTTTTGTTCCCTCTCTTACAACGTGAGTAAATCCTAAAATATCATTTTTTAACTCATAACCTTCCGGAAGTTTATGAGTTCCTGATGTAAAATCGAATAAATTCCAAGTTAATTTAGGATTACCCAAAGAATCATCTTTAAATTTTGCATTTTTTGGTAAATTACGTGATGTATTTACCCCATATATTTGTTCTTTGTTTAATCTTTTGAATAAAACTCTAATCATACTTATTTTAGGCGTTACACCTAATACCTTATCGATTGGTTTTGGAGAAAAGGAATTATTCGTTTGGAATGTTCCAAAAATGTAATTTTCATTTGGTTTTCTTGTAGATGTTTGTGTATTTTGTGTGAGTTGTAGATATTGATCTACTCCATTAAATGCAATAGTCATAATTTTCTCCTTTACTTACATTCCTAAAAATTAATTAAATTACTAATCCGAATTGTTATATATATAAAAATTTTTAGGAATCCATAATTAACAAATTAAAGATAAATTTAAGAAATATTAAGAGCGAAAATAATATATAAATGATAAATTATGTTACATTACTACAAATATAGTAAAAATTTTTGAAAGTTATAAAAAAAAGTGTTATAATAAAAGTGTAGATAGAAAGCCCCGATATAGGGCGATAAAAAGTCCTAATCGGTACAAGTAAAATACCCGAGTTCGTTAGATAAAGCGAAAGGGACATATGGACAAAATACAATTTCACAATGACCTAAGAAGGTTAATTGAAATTTTACCGCCGAAGATTGTCGAAGCATTAAGGCCTTACAACTTGGATGATGCAATCGAATTAGTTTTTGATTTAGGCAGGGTTGGAGAAATACGTTATTCTGATGGGAAAACAGTTTTTTTAGGCGAAAGTTATATAGTCGATGAAGATATTGAGTATATAACATCAAAAATTCAGCCATTTACGAGCGATAATCGTTCAGGTATACCTGGGACATTGCACAGAATAAGTGCAATAAGAAACAGACAGTCGAAAGTAGTTGGGCTTACTTGTAGAATCGGTCGTGTTGTTACTGGTACTATTGCTTGTATAAAAGATATAGTTTTACAAAATAAAAGTATATTGTTCTTAGGTCGTCCTGGTGTTGGTAAGACAACTAAACTTAGAGAAATATCAAGATTAGTTGCGGATGATTTAGGGAAAAGGGTTGTTGTAGTAGATACATCAAATGAAATTGCTGGAGATGGAGATACTCCTCATCCTGCTATAGGTAGAGCAAGGAGAATGCAGGTTTCTCAACCTATTTATCAAAAAGATGTTATGATTGAGGCTGTTGAAAATCATACTCCGGAAGTAATTGTAGTCGATGAAATAGGTACAGAAGAAGAAGCACAAGCGGCGAGAACTATAGCTGAACGTGGTGTTATGCTTATTGCTACTGCTCATGGTAATACTTTGGATAATTTGATAAAAAACCCAACATTATCAGATCTAGTTGGTGGTGTAAGTTCTGTAACATTAGGTGATGATGAAGCGAAAAGACGTGGTAGCCAAAAGACTGTACTTGAAAGAGAAAAGCAGCCTACATTTGATATAGTTATAGAAATTATAGATAGGAATACTTTGGCTGTATATAAAAATACTGCAGAAGCTGTTGATTATATATTACGTGGTTGGCCGATAAGACCTGAAATCAGAAAAGTGGATCAAGTATATGAAAACACAGATAAAGCAGTAGAAGAAGTTGCAGTTCAAGAAAAAATTAAGGAAGAAGAAGATCTTGCAAGTCAGAAACTTAAGTTTAGTTTTTCAAGACAAGAATATGTAAAACAAGTAAAAGATTTTAAAAAGATATATATTTATGCAGTTAGTAGAACCGTATTGGATAAAGTTCTTGAACGGCTTAATCTTCAAGCGGAAATTACAAGAAATATAGAAGATGCCGACATTGTAATAGTTCATAAAGCATTTGCAAAAGGCGGTACTAAAATTTTAAGTATAGCAAATGATTATAAGCTTCCTATATATTATGTACGTTCAAATTCAATGTCACAAGTACAAAAAGTAGTCAAAGAAGCATTGCATATAACAGATAGTGAAACTCTACAAGGTTATTATGATGATGCTGAAAGAGCATTAGATGAAGCAAAAGCAGCTATTCAAAAGATATTAGAAGGTGCTGATAATGTTGAATTACAACCTCAAAATCAGCAAATAAGGAAAATGCAGCATGAACTTGTGGAACAGCATAATCTATCAAGTGAAAGTGTCGGTGAAGGTCCTCAAAGACGATTGAGGATTGTCGGCGGTAGTGATTTTAAGCATGCCGGATAATACGATATAAAAAAAGAGGTTTTTTTAAACCTCTTTTTTATTTTAAGAATTAAGCATTTATAAGTTAATAACTTTTAGAATGTCATGTAAATCTGCTTTAGTTTTCTTAACTTCAGCAGCTGAGTATTTGATTGCACTATCAGGGTCTTTTAGTCCATTACCTGTTAAAATACAAACAGAGGTTGAACCTTCTTTTACAAGTCCCATCTTATTCGCTTTAATTAAACCAGCGACAGAAGCAGCACTACCCGGTTCAGCTAAAATACCTTCTGTAGAAGCCATTAATTTGTATGCTTCAATAATTTCTTCATCTGTAACGCAATCAATTTTACCGTTTGATAAATCTCTTGCTCTTTCAGCTTGTTTCCAGCTTGCAGGATTACCTATTCTTATTGCAGTTGCAATTGTTTCAGGGTGAGGTATCCTTTCTCCTTTTACAATAGCTGCTGCACCTTGAGCTTCATATCCCATCATTTTAGGTAAATGAGTTGATTTCTTAAGTGCGAAGAATTCTTCATAACCTTTAAAGTAAGCTGTAATATTACCTGCGTTACCTACAGGAATGAAGTGGTAGTCAGGCGCATCACCTAAAGCTTCAATAATTTCAAACGCACCTGTTTTTTGTCCTTCTATTCTGTATGGATTTACAGAGTTTACTAAAGTTATAGGAGAATTTTTAGAAATTTCAATAACCATTTCAAGTGCTTCATCAAAGTTTCCTTGAATTGCAATAATCTCAGCACCATACATCATAGCTTGTGATAATTTCCCAAGGGCGATGTATCCATCAGGAATTAAAACAAAGACTCTAACACCTGCTTTTGCCCCATAAGCTGCAGCCGCTGCAGATGTGTTACCAGTTGAAGCACAAATTATTGCTTTAGAACCATCTTCAACAGCTTTTGTAACTGCCATTGTCATGCCTCTGTCTTTAAAGCTTCCTGTTGGATTTGCACCTTCATATTTTAAATAAACATTACCTTTAAGACCTATTTTTTTTGCCAGATTATCAGCTTTTATTAATGGAGTATTACCTTCATTTAAAGTAATAACAGGTGTTTTGTCTGTTACAGGTAAATATTCTCTATATTTATTTATTAAACCTTGATAATGATTCTTTTCCATAAAAGCCTCCTAGTTCATAACTCTTAATAGGTTGTCGATATTCTTAATACAATCAGATTTTAATAATTCTTTTAGTGCATTTTGTACATCAGCTTCTCTGCTTCTTTCTGTAATAACAACAATTTCTGCAGTATTATCATCTTTTGTGCCTTTTTGCATAATTGTTGAAATGTTTATATTGTTTTTACCGCAAATTGTACCTATAACGCCAATTGCACCAGGATTATTACTTGCATTTATAGCTATATAATATTCGTTATAAGTGTCACCTATATTTATTTGATCAGCGATTTCATTATGGTTACAAATTGCTTGAGGAATAGGTGAATCTGATGCTTCAAGTTCGGCAGCTAATACAAGTAAATCACCTACTACAGAACTTGCTGTAGGTTCAGCTCCAGCTCCAGCCCCAGTAAAAATTAAGTCTCCAACCGGGTATCCTGTAAGCATGATAGAATTTGTTGCATTTTTAACTTTTGCTAACAAGTGCTTTTTTGCAACAAGCATAGGGTGAACTCTTACGTCAATTTTACCGTTTTCTAATACTTGTCCCATTGCAATAAGTTTTATTGTATATCCCAATTCTTTTGCTGATTTAATATCTTGTGCTGTTATTTTGGTGATACCTTCACGGTATATTTTATTAATATCAACTTTTTTATTAAAAGAAATTGTTGATAAAATGGCTATTTTATAAGCTGCATCATATCCTTCAACATCACCGGTAGGATCGGTTTCAGCATAGCCTAATTCTTGAGCTTGTTTTAGTGCTGTTTCATATGATAATTCTTTTTCTGCCATTTTTGTCAGAATATAATTTGTAGTACCGTTTAATATGGCAGCTATTTTAGTAGTTTTATTAGCACATAAGATAGTTTTTACAGGCATAATGATAGGTATACCGCCGGCTACTGCTGCTTCATATAATATTACTACTTTATTTTCTTTTGCAAGTTGGAATAATTCACTTCCTTTTTTTGCAAGTAATTCTTTGTTCGCAGTAACTATATGCTTTTTGTTTTTAATAGCTGCAGTTAAAATGTCAAAGGTTGGAGTTACGCCACCTGCAACTTCAATTACTATATCAATTTCAGTGTTATTAACTATTTCGTATGGATCCTGGGTTAATAAGGTTGTATTGAAGTTCTCAATATTTCTTTTTTTAGTAATATTTTTTACTGCAATTTTTTTGATCTCAATATTTGGAAATGATTGAAGTACCTTGTATACCCCTGTTCCGACTGTTCCAAAACCTATAATTCCGACTTTTAGTGATTTCATAACTACTCCGATTATCTTTTTATAGAATAATTAAACCATAACTAACTTGAAAAAACATAAATATCATAGTGATTTAAGAGTATAATTAAGAAATGTAACAAAAAGATCTTTCTCTGATTTTAGGTATTAAAAAAAGTTTTTATATATATGTAAACACTATCAAGATATTAGGAGATTTGAAATGGGTGCTGGCAATTATATTTCTTTATTGAATTCAAGCAGAACATTTGGATACGTTTCTTTATTTTCTTCGTCTAAGGGTGGAGAAACAGCAGGTAGTATTGCTTTCGGTTCAACAGCAGCTAAATCAAGATTCTCAAATCAGGGTGGGGAAACTGCAGGTAGTGTTGCAAATAGTTTTTCTGGTGGATATTCTTCTTGCGGAAGCAGTGGCTGTTCCTTTTCTGCTATAGCATAATAAAAAGAGATACCGGTTATACTGTGATTCTGTAACAATTAAGTGAGACAGATAATAGCAAGAGAAATTCATAATAAAAGAGATGCTGAAAAGCATCTCTTTTTGTATTTTATAAAAATCTTATTGAGCATCTTTAATTGTGCTATAGCAATCTTTACAATATACTTCTTTTCCTTCGATTGGTCTAAATGGAACTTTTGTTTGACATCCACATCTAGAACAAGTTACTTCGTATAACTTCTTTCTATTTTTTTGTCTTCTGTTTTTTCTGCATTCAGGACAACGCTTTGGCTTGTTAACAAGTCCTCTTGCTGCGTAAAATTCTTGTTCACCTGCAGTAAACACAAATTCACTTCCGCAATCTTCGCAAATAAGCTTTTCGTCTTCGTACATTTTTTGTCTTCTCCTTAAATTGGGTAATGCTTGTAAATAATTTGCGATAGGAATTAAAAGTTTAATTACTAAAATTAGTTATCTACAAGATTATATTGTATAATTGAACATTATTTTTAGCAAGAAGAATATTTTTAAATTCAAATTTTATGATTAATATTAAGATATGTAAAAAATATTTTTTTTATTTTTATCATGTAGCAATAATATTGTTTTAGGATATTTATGATTACAGGTATATATCTGTGAGGAATCAATGGTCAATATAGTAGGGGTTCAAATTAGAAATACTAGAGGTTCAAACTCTTTGTCGTTTGGGAAGCAAGAAGAGACAAAGAGAAGCGAGTGTGAAAATAAAGATGTTTTAATGTACGATGAGAAAAGAAAACATCCGATAACTACTAATTTAAAAATTCAGGCTGATAAATTTGTAAAAGCTTTTACTGAATATCCGCAAAAAGGTTTGAAAGGTAGTAAAAATTCTAATTTCTACGAATTTTTGACTATGGGAATGGTTCCTTATTTGACAGGTAGTGCAATGATGATTGCTGTTTTTAACTTGGCAAGTAAGTTTTTTGATACTCCAGCTGCTGTCAATGCTTCAAAGCTTGGCAAGAAGATGGGATTAGGTGTTCTGTTCTATGGTATTGGTAAAACTCTTTCAAAAAAAATGATTGAAACACCTGTTAATCTGAAATATGGTATAGACGTTAATCTGCCGTATAAGAAAGCAATTCATGAACTTCCGGATGGGGATAACACTGATAATTTGCTTACACATGAATATCATAAAGCATATGAGAGTGTAGATTTTCCTCGTTGGGACTTATTCTATAATAATAAGAGTTTTGGACCTGACAGAAACAGTTACTATAAAAATGTCGGAAAGAAAATGGGCATAAAGGATGAAGATTTAGACCATGCTGATCAAAAAGTAAAACCATTAATAAAGGAAAAAGTTATTAAAACTAAATTGTTCTCTACATTGAGCTCATACTTCTGGGCAGCAATAGGTGTTGGCGTTGCAATGCAAAAGCCGTGGGAAAATTTTGTAGTTAATCCTGCAAAAAGAATTGCTAATTATCAAAATTATAAGAAAATAGCTGAAGTAGCAAAACAAGAAGGTAAAAATATTGCAAAATATGATAATTTTGCAAAAGATTTTGGCAAACGATTTATTAATAGTTGTAAAGAGTTTGTTAATAATAAGAATAAAAGCGTGAAAATAGCCGGTCGTAGCCTACTTGGTTTGGCTGTTGGTATGACTTTATTAGGCAATTTATCAACACTTTTAGACTTTAATAAAAGTAGAGGGGCTGACTCTCAAGCATCATCATCTTTAATTGATGAAAGTAAAGAAAAGGTAGTATGTTAGGATGACAAACGTTTTAAATTCGATACTTGCAAATCAACCTATTAATAAATCTGTAAATCAGAGTGCTAATTCTGCCTTTGTTTTTACTAGTGAAGGCAAAATAAAACCAATGAAAGATAAGGGTAGATTACTTCCTTCAAAGGTTTTTGGTTCTCCTGTCGAATATGCAAAGGATTTGAAGAAAGATATTGTAAGTATAGGAAAAGCTGCAAAAGGTAAGGCTAATGACCATGAACTGGGTAGAATTAATGATTTAGCTATGAAATTAGGTTCTTTAGCTTTAGCTTCTTATTTATTTGTTAAAAATCCTTTAAAATTGAGTAAGGCAATGGAATTTGTCGGTTTTGGAACCTTCTTTGCCTCAATGTCTTTATGGCCAAAGTTAGCAATACAAGCTCCTTTAAAAGCAAGAACAGGTGTTGATATACATCAAAAATATGTTGATTCTCAAGGCCGTAAAAAAATGTTATTCCAAGATCCTCAATATGTTTTAACTGATTTGTATTCAAGAGAAGATTTGGACAGAATTGGTGACAAATTAGGTGTAAGTAAAAATATACCTGATAGGGATAATTTTATAAAACAAAGAGCACAAAAAACTGCTCTTCAAGGTAATACTTTATGGATGATGACTGCAGGTCTTGCTTCTCCATTAATGAGTGCGCTTTTGTGTAACAGATTAGAAAAGCCGATTGGAAAGGCCATTGAAAAATTTGAAATGGTTTCATCAGAAAAAGCAATCCAAAATGGTAATTATCAAAGTTTATCAGATAGATTTAGAGAATTTGTATCTTTAAGAAGATTTGATAATTATCTTGCTAAAAATGCTGATAAAGTGATGGATGATAAAGCTATATCCGAATTAGCTTCAAAACTTGGTGGAAAAGCAAATTCAGCATTAGTACAAACAGCGATAAAAGATGAATTGGCTGCTTTGAAAAATAACGTAAAAATAGATGAATCATTTATACGTAATGCATTAAAGGGTAAAATTGATGATTCTGTTTTTGCTTCATTAACCGAACAACAAAAATCTTTATTAAATAAAGCAATAAATAATAAATCATTTGCAAATATTGCAGAGATATTATCTAAGGCAGCAGGTGGTTCTAAAAAAGAACAAATAAAATTGTCGAGAGAATTATCTCAAATTTTAGGAAAAGCTAAAATGTCAGCTGAGACACCTACTTTGTCTCAGATATCAAATCAAATTAAAGCTTTACATGCAAATATGCTTGATTTTGCTTCAGGTAAAAGAGTTCTTGATAGGTATATAAATGCAAGAGTCGGAGATCAAGCCGGAACTTATATCGCTAACCAATGGGGAAGAGTTGGTGATAAATTAATAAAAGCTCTAAAACTTAATGGGCAAGAATTAAAGGCTGTTTCCAAAGGTAATGTAGATATTATATTTGATAAACTTTCAGCTTTGGCATCAAATGATGCGGAATTTGATAAAGTAATCAAACAATTAATGAAGTTAATTGGAGATTATGAAAATACAACTGATGCTAATTTTGTTTCAAATGTTCAAAATAAAGCTAAGTCTGTATGTACTACTGCAAGTAATGGTTTGAAAACGAACGGTTTTGTTAAATTAGCTGAAAAAATCTCTTCAACTGTAAAGAAGGGAACCGTTGAAAATGTTATTAATGTAAATACAGCTGAAAGAATTTCAGGAGCTCAATCTTCGTTCTATAGATTATTACAGTCTCTTGATGTATTTAGAAAAGCTAAAAATGGCAGTTTGGAAAGTCAATTGGCATCAATGCTTAAAACAGAAGGTATTTTGGCTGATAAAGAAACTCTTCAAAGAATGGTAAAAGCGTGCCAAGATCTTGTATTAAATGCGACAACTACAGATTATGTTGAAAAACTTAAAACTGCAGGATTTAACTTATCTGAAATAGAATATAAAACAGTGATGAAAGCTTTATTTGATAGTGAAGCAGATACAACAATTGCTGAAAGTCTTTCAAGAACACTTGGAGCAGATAAGGTTGATGATGTAATGAAAGGCTTTAATTCTTATAGAAAAGAATTCATGAGTAAAGTTGCAAATTGGCAAAATGGTATGACTACAGAACTATCAAGACGTACTGTTGATGGTGTAACAAATGCTGCAAATGCTGTTGAAAGAAATAACTTAGCCGGAAAGCCAATTAGAACTTTAATTGAAGATGTTGCGAAACAGACATATAATTCACAAAAATGGCTAAAGATATTTGGCGGAGCCATGGTTGCTTTAACTGCAGTTACATTACTTGCTGGTTTGGCAATTGGGCGTAAGGGTAAGACAGAAAAACAAGTTGAAAAAGAAAGTAAAGTAAATGGCTAATTATTTAGATAAGTATCTTAATTTAACTCCAACAATGACCGTGGTTCAGAAAATGCCCGAACCTACAGCTGTTATGTTACCTAATAATAATCAGCCTTCAGCAGTTCAGCCTATGGGGACAAATGTGTTAGAACGTTATCTACAAAATCAAGGTATAGTAGGCGCAACACAAGTAAATGCTGTAAATAATTCTAACAATGTTCAAGGTTATAAAAATAATTTAAGAACAAAGTTCCAAAATAATGAAGCTACTATAATGGGCGTTATTATCCGTTCATTGGGTGCTAAAAATAATGTTGGCAATGAACTAATAAGAGAAGGTGATGTACGTGGTAATTTCATTAATGCTGTTGACAGACTTGATGAATTGAAAGAATTAGGTATTAATACTTTACACGTATTACCAATAAATCCTCCAGGTAAAAAGAATGCCTTTGGTACAGCCGGTTCAGTTTATGCGCCTGCTGATTTATTGAAGGTGGATCCAGCTATTGTTGATCCTAATGATCCGAGAACACCTGATGAACAATTTAAATATTTTACTGATGAATGTCATAAGCGTGGTATTAGTGTAATGCTTGACCTTCCAAGTTGTGCTTCTTATGATTTATTTTTGGAAAGACCTGAGTTAATGGCATTTGAAAAAGATGGCACTCCAAAAACTCCTGGTGGTTGGAATGATATTAGAATGTTTAATCCTTGGAAAGATGAATCTAAACGTGAATTAAATAAAGAGTTATTGGATTATCATATTAAATTTGTTGATAAATGTATTAGAAATTGGGGTGTTGATGGTGTTAGAAGCGATGTAGCCAGAACGAAACCAACTGAATTTTGGCATATTTTAACAGATTATTCACGTAAGCTTGATCCTGAGTTTGCTTGGCTTGCTGAAAGTTATACATACGAAGATGCTTCTCCACAATTGAATATGAATTATGATAGGCCTCAAGATTCATTAAGAGCTGGTTTTGACAGTTACTATGGTCAATATCATATTTTCCATGAATGGACAAATGCACAAGATTTATTTAATTATGTAAGAGAAAATATAAATATGTCGCAGGAACTTGAGCCTGGTAAATCTTTAATCGGTTCATTCGGAACGCATGATGATATATCGATTATGAATCATGGCGGAGTTACATTTACTAATTTAGTTTCTGGTTTACAAGCAACACTTCCTATGTTGAATCCATATTATTTTGATGGATATCAATCAGGTGATTATTATATGTATGATTTTGAAGGTACTACGGATGAACAAACCGAAACAGATTCTAACGAATGTACTGTTCATAAAAGTAAACCGGATATATTTAATTATTCAAGACCGTTAATTGGTGATTATCCGGAATGCGGTGATTTCATGAAAAATACATTAGATGTTAGAAATGATAAGAAATATCATGATGTATTAACTAAAGGTTCATTTATTCCTTTAGATGTAATGGGAAATGATAATGATCAAATTATTGCATTTGCACGTCATCTGAATGGTAAAACGCTTTTAGTTGTTGCTAATAGAGATGTTAATGCTAGACAAGGCGGAAGTATTATTATTCCAGGATTAAAAGAAACGCAAAAGCTAAATAATTTATTTAAGTCATATGGTGAAAATTCAACCCTTCAAGCAGCAGACGGAAGATTAAACGTTGATTTGGGTTCTGGTCGTATTCATTTATTTGAAATCGATACACCAAATATTGAATCTTCAGGTGTGGAAGTTTTAAAACAAAAACAATAGGTGTTAACATGCAAATTGGTTCTAATTATATATCTAATTATTATAATAACACTTCATTTATGTCCCGAAAAAAGGCAAATGAGGTTAAGTCCGATATTTATGTAAAACCAACAAAAGATGAGATTATAACTGCAAAAACAAAAAAAGCTATTTCTGAGTGTAAGTATGTTGTTTTTGGTTTAGTTATATTATATTTTGCAATGAAAAGAAATATAAAAATAAATAAGATTAAGGCTGCAGAAAGAAAGCTTGCCGAACTTGCGAAACAGATAGTTCCAACACCTCAGTTAATGAGTATTAAAATTGATGAACTAGGTGCTATAGGAGTTTAACACCTGAGCTTGTTCCTAATCTTGATGCACCGGCATTTATTAAATCAATAGCTTGTTCTCTAGTTTTTATGCCACCTGATGCTTTGATTTTTACATTACTGTCTTTTAATGTTTCATACATTAATTTTATATCTTCTACTTTTGCTCCGACTCCATTTTTTACAAAGCCTGTGGATGTTTTTGCAAAATCAGCTTTTGCTTCTTTTATTATTTCGCAAGATTTTATTATTTCTTCTTTTGTTAACAAATCGGTTTCAATAATGACTTTTAGAGGAATATTTCCACATGCTTTCTTTACTGTTTCAATATCGTTTTTTGTATATGCATAATTTTTGTCTTTAATTGATTGAACAGAAATGACCATATCTATTTCATCAGCACCACATTCAATTGACTTTTGTGCTTCAAATGCTTTTACTTCACTTAAACAAGCTCCAAGAGGAAAACCTACTACTGTAACTACTTTTACATTAGTGTCTTTTAAATATTCTTTTGCTTGTTTTACGTTTGAACTATTAACACAAACTCCTTTGAAATTGTGTTCTTTTGCTTCTTCTAATAGTTTTATTAATTCTTTTTCTGTTGCATCTTGTTTTAACAATGTATGCTCTATATATTGTTCAAGTTTCATACTATCTTATGCTCTCCAATATTTGTGTTGTTTTGAATTTTTTAGGTGAATAATATTCTATATAATTTCTAAGAAGATTTATACATATATCGCAAATTTTTTCTGTTGCTAAATCGTCATATTTTGTATGAACATTAAAATCTTCTTCTAATAAAGTTTTTAAGAATTCTTTTATTTTATTGTGAATTTTCACTTTTTTGCAGATATCTTGTGCGCATTCTTTGCATAAAATACCACCTTGTTCAATTGAGAAATAAATCTCTTCACTATTAGGTTCTTTCAAACATTTTACACAGTCTTTTAATTCTAAAGAGTATCCTGTTATATCCATGATTTTCAGCTGAAAACGAAGAACACTCAGCATTGCTTGTTCTTTTTTGTTTGCTTTAGAAATTTGTTCAAGAAATGTATAAAATAAATTATATATTTCTTCACTATTTGGATCATTTTCTGTTCCGAAATTAGAGACAATCTCGCTGCAATACATTGCATAGAATAATTTATTCATGTCACTTCTAAGATTAAAAAAGGTATTTAGTGCTTCAGCCTGACAAATAGTGTCAAGATTTTTACCTTTATTAAGCATCATTTTGTTCGCTACAAGCAAATCCATTCTACCGCCAAGTTTACTTGTTGTTTTTTTTATTCCCTTGGCTACACCTTTTATAAGACCTTTTTCCTTGGAATACATCAAGATAATCTTGTCAGATTCACTGATACTATAAGATTTTAAATTTATTGCGTTTGTTGTAAATTGCTCTTTCATCTTTTTAGAATATATTTTCGCTTCCTGAGTATACACCTCTCATATAGTGCATTAGTTCATTCGGAGTATCTGAATGTTCAAGGGCTACTTCTTTTGTAATTAATCCTTTTTTGTATAAATCGTATAACGACATATTAAATGTTATCATATCATTATAAGAACCTTTTTGGACTAATTTATAAATTTCTTCAAGTTCATCTTTTAAAATAAAGTCTTTAATTGTAGGTGTGGAATATAGAAGTTCAATAGCTGGTATTCTTCCTTTTCCATTTGCACTTGGTAGAAGTTTTTGTGATACAGAACCTCTATATACTTCTGCGAATTGACTTCTTACGGCAGCTCTTTCTCCTGGTGGAAAGAAACTTAAAATACGGTTAATTGTTTGTACAGCATTGAATGTATGTAAGGTTGCGAATACTAAGTGACCTGTTTCTGCTGCATGAAGAGCACTTTCCACAGTTTCCATGTCTCTTATTTCACCAATTAATATAACATCTGGATCTTGTCTTAGTGCAAATTTTAATCCGTCTAAGAAACTAGCAGTATCAATACCGATTTGTCTTTGTGTAAATATTGATTTTTGACTTTTATAAACATATTCAATAGGGTCTTCAATAGTAACAATATGCTTTTTCTGAGTACTGTTTATATGATTCAGTATTGAAGCAATAGTTGTTGACTTTCCGCTTCCGGCAACACCTGTTACAAGGACTATTCCATTTTCTAATGTTGAGAATTTTTCTATAGTTTTGGGTAATCTCAATTGTTCAAATATTGGAATTTCATATGGTACTAAACGTACTGTCATTGAGTGGTATCCAAATGACATTGCAAGGTTAACCCTAAAACGTGAGATACCTTCTATTTCATAAGGAAAGTCAGAATCATATGAACGAAATATTTTATCACGCATTGAAATTGGTGCCATTTCATCAATAGCATGCATCATATCTTCTTCTGTTACGGGTTCTAGTTTTGATTTTATTATTTTTCCGTCTATACGAAATGATGGAACTTCACCCACTATGAAGTGAAGGTCAGATGCACCAAGTTCTTGTGCTTTTTCAAGTAGTGAATTTATTGTATAATTACTCATTTATTTGCTCCAAAAAATACTGTATGACAATATTATAGTACTTTTTTTAATTAATTAAAATAAGTTTACATTCGCAATTATTTTTTAATATTATTTAATGTTTTTGACTATTACGTGTATTTGTTGTGTAATTGTTATATCTAGATATGGGTACCATCAAAGTTAATGTATATAAAAGAATTACAAGTCGACAACTTTAAATCTTTCGCGAATGATATTACTATTCCTTTTCTGAAGGGTTTTACTACAATATCAGGTCCAAATGGTTCAGGTAAAAGTAATATCATAGACAGTATTTTGTTTGCTCTTGGTCTTGCAAGTGCAAGGAATCT